>NZ_LNCE01000157.1:0-3117 GCF_001445815.1 Janthinobacterium sp. Ant5-2-1
TTTGAATTAAATTTTTTAAAACTTTGTGAGGAGGCTTTGAATTTTTTATTTTCCTATCCTCCCCACAACTTTTGCATTTTTTCGAAGTTATAAAAAAAAGTGATAATATTATTTCATGTCCTTCATTTATATGGCAAAGAAGATAACGTACATATGTATCCTTGCGAACTCCTACCGCAAATATCAGCTTGGCCGTCTCCATTAATGTCATGGAATAACATTGATGAGGCTTTTGCCACAGTTCCAAAATTCGCTTTATCACTAAATTCTCTACTTATTGGGAAGTTCCAAGTATCGAGAAAGCCATTCCCACGAGATATTGCACAGAATATACCATTCTGTCCTCGTCCACACACGTCAGCCTTACCATCGCCATCAACATCAGCCAAATGTATCGATTGATAATATTGCGGTTTATTCCAACCTTCACCATCAGAAAACATGCGGCCCCATCGTCCAAATCCTATAAAACGATTGTTAGTAATATCAGCTACTGCGCAATAAATACCAGACGATCCTCTTCCGCATACGTCAATGCTGCCATCACCAGTTACATCAGCAAACTGTATAGTTAGTCCATACTGATCGTCCGACCAACCTGAAGCGTCATCAAAAGCAGTAATCCAATTTGTCATTGGACTAAATTTTCCAGCTTTGTCGTTTAGAGCGCACCAAATTCCGGCTATACCACGCCCACATATGTCAGCATAACCATCTTGATTAATGTCAACTAGTCGAAGGGACCCTTGGTATGTTGATTTTCGTCCCCATCCTTGCGCATCCGAGAAATCCTTGGTCCAAAGCGTTGTTACAGCCGCAAATGACTTTCCATCAGAAACCGCACACTTAATGCCATTTGAATCACGTATACATACGTCCGCTTTTTTATCGCCATTAATGTCACCTAGCTGAAAGGACATGGCATATCCAGGGGAAGTAAGAGATGCACTTGAGATTGCTGTAGTCCATCGAGTGCTACCACTATATGTTCCGTCAGCATTCATAGTTGCGCAATAAACGCCATCCGGCCTTAAGCCACACATATCAGGTCGTCCATCATTATTTATATCTGCGATTCGAAACGTACTATAGTTTGCGACATTAGTATCCCAATTAAATTCAGCATCAGAAAATAAGTTTCCACGTACATTAGTTCCAACCGAGACAGTTTTTTGCATTATCGTATCCCCTGTCTCTTTTGCCCACCTTTGATTAAAACGTCCATATGGTGGATAAACTGCCTGATCGGTTAATTGGGCACATTCTTGTGTAAAAACTCCATTATTTTCTGCAGTAAGACATAGACCATTGTTACCACGGATTTGTCCATTGTTAAGGACCGTCCAAATTTGATTGATTGTGGACTGACAATTGCCAGTCTGTACAATTCCCTGAGTAGATCTGTAGGGAAAAGAGAGAGGATTGGCTATTAGGCAGTGTGTTGCGTCAACAAAAATTTGTCCTTTTTTATCTAGACTCCATTTACTAGCTTTTTCACATGGAGTTATATTAGCATTACCGTTAGTGCTAATATTTAGGCAGCCGTCGAAATTAGCAATTTTTGTTGCAGAAAAAGATGCAAGGTTACTAGTTGCTCCTTCTCTTGTAAGCCATTGAGCATAATGGTCGTCAACTTTATAGTGATTATAAATATCATTGCACCTATCTCCCATTAAGTCAAAGTTAGAATCGTGTACATTGTTAAAGTCCCAAGGCGCATAGGCGGCGAATATAGTCTGCTTTAATTTTATATTTGGACATTGCAAATTAGGCAAATTGAATGCGGGGCTATTTGAATATGCTTCAAAACTTTGAGTTTGCATACTATATGTTTGCGCGTTTAACAAGTGATGTTCTACACCGCTTGTGCGCATATATTCACGAGCCGCCTGTTGTGCAAAAAAAGCTGTATAAATGTGATCGCCATGATCGGCTGCTGTACTAGCAAGGGGCAATCCGTCACGAAAGAAGACATCATAAAAAGTTTTAGTGCTATCAAGTGTTCCGATTATATTAGGTTGAAATGTACTCATTAATGTTGAAAGAAATAAGAGTAATTGTGGCCTTGTGTAAGAAATTAGGTACTGTTTCCCTGTTTCATCTGCAAAAGTATAAGTGCTGTTAGTAGTTGATGTTAAAGTTGTATCTTTCCAAAGAGCTTCTAAAGATCTAATTTGGCTCCCGGCAGTATATTCATAAGGAAGAATATTTTCTGCACTACCATCAGACCAACCTTCCGTTTCTGGTAGTCCTAAATAAAATAAATCGACAATGCTTCCGTCTACAATACTTCCATCTGGCAGAGTTTTTTTCCCTTGCATTGAGCAATGAATTGAAGGCAGAAGCGTGGATGAACCTGTTATAGTTTTTGATACTTTGCAATTTGCGCTTATAAGTTGATTAATAACATCATCGGTTTTTTTACGGCTATCGATTATATTGCTAGCATCCAACCATCTACGTAACCAATCAGCGGGTGTATTAGTAACAGGTAAACCGAGCATTGTCCTATAAGCGCTGAGACTTGCCGCAATACGATTCAATCCTGCTATACTTTCATAGCAACCTTGAAGAGAACTAGTATCAATATATTTTAATACCTCTATATTTCCACTATTTGGCATTTTGCAAAGTTCTTGAAGAGATGCAGGTGGGGGTGGATTAGGATTTCCATGGGTATCGTTTCCACCAACCTGTACTGCGCCATTGGTAAGAAAAACTGTTACAACGCGATTGCCTTTTGCCACGGATTGTTGTAAAGGTTGGCTGAGAAACAATAACTCATCATCTTGATGTGCTACTATATACATATCAGTCGATATTGTCGTGTTATCTCCGTCCTTTTGTAATGGTGCCGACTCCTGCACAACTGGCACACTAGGTTCTTTTTCTGATGTCGATTCGTCGCTAGTTATAGAACTAGAACTTCCACAACCAGAAAATATAGATAAAAATAAAATTGCGATTGCAATTTTATGATTTTTTTTGTTCATGATCTCTCCCTGTTTATAAAAATTGTGCTAAGTTATAACTATTAATAGTTGCCGCTTAATGTTTTTTAGAAACTCTTCGTTATCACGTAAGTTCTGCTGTGTGTTTTTTGATAAAAATCTAACC
>NZ_LNCE01000158.1:0-653 GCF_001445815.1 Janthinobacterium sp. Ant5-2-1
TAGCTTAACCGCAAGGAGGGCGCTTACCACGGTAGGATTCGTGACTGGGGTGAAGTCGTAACAAGGTAGCCGTATCGGAAGGTGCGGCTGGATCACCTCCTTTCTAGAGTTTGCACGAATCATGTAAATGATTCACGCATCAAATGTTCACACTTATCGGCTGTTAATATAAAGAACAGCATTTGGGGCTGTAGCTCAGCTGGTTAGAGCACCGTGTTGATAACGCGGGGGTCGTTGGTTCGAGTCCAACCAGCCCTACCAGTTTCTGTAGTAAATCTCAGGGGGATTAGCTCAGCTGGGAGAGCACCTGCTTTGCAAGCAGGGGGTCGTCGGTTCGATCCCGTCATCCTCCACCAAAAGTTCAAACGTAAGTTGATCACATCGGTGATTGAATTTAGGTTTGGTCTTTTCGAGACCAAGTGCTGTATGTTCTTTAACAATCTGGAAGAAGTAAAGATTATTTATTGATCGGTTTGCCGTAAAAAGCGAATCGATGGGTAATGATTGTATGTATCAACAAACAAGCAACAACGTTGTACTTTCTTATCCCTGTAGCGCTCTTTCATTATGCAAATGATGAGAGGCTAACGTTATAGGGACAAGCGAATAAGTGCACATGGTGGATGCCTTGGCGATTACAGGCGATGAAGGAC
>NZ_LNCE01000159.1:0-1373 GCF_001445815.1 Janthinobacterium sp. Ant5-2-1
GTCGTTGAGCCACGTCACGCAGACCCGATGTCCCTGGTGTTCTACAAGAAGATCCTGGTCACCAAAGCTGCATTGGCCAAGATTGAGGAGATGCTGGCATGAGCGCGATTTTGAAACATAGCGAAGAACGCTTGATGAAGGTGCTGTTGGCGCCCGTGATTTCCGAAAAGGCCACCATGGTCGCGGAAAAGAACGAGCAAATTGTATTCCGCGTACTGCCGGATGCAACCAAGCCTGAAATCAAGGCAGCGGTCGAACTGCTGTTCAAGGTTGAAGTTCTGTCCGTGCAAACTGCAAACCGCGAAGGTAAGCAAAAGCGCACCGGCAAGTTCAACGGTCGTCGTAACCATACCAAGCGTGCTTTCGTGTGCCTGAAGCCTGGCCAGGAAATCAACTTCTCCGAGGAGGCTGCATAATGGCACTCGTTAAGATGAAACCAACCTCGCCAGGCCGTCGCGGCATGGTGAAGGTGGTGAATGCCGACCTGTACAAAGGTCGTCCATTCGCTGCCCTGGTTGAAAAGAAATCCAAGACCGCTGGTCGTAACAACAACGGTCACATCACCACCCGTCATATCGGTGGTGGTCATAAGCAACACTACCGCTTGATCGACTTCAAGCGCACCAAAGATGGTATTCCAGCGAAAGTGGAACGTATCGAATACGATCCAAACCGCACCGCGAATATCGCTCTGTTGTGCTACGCCGACGGCGAACGTCACTACATCATCGCAACCAAAGGCATGGCCGTTGGCGACAGCGTGATGAACGGTTCGGAAGCACCGATCAAATCGGGTAACTGCTTGCCAATCCGTAACATCCCAGTCGGTACCGTGATGCATTGCGTCGAAATGCTGCCAGGTAAAGGTGCCCAAATGGCACGTACCGCCGGCGCTGGCGTTGTGCTGATGGCACGTGAAGGTACCTACGCTCAAGTGCGTCTGCGCTCGGGTGAAGTACGTCGCGTGCACATCGAGTGCCGTGCAACGGTTGGTGAAGTCGGCAATGCCGAGCACAGCCTGCGTAAAATCGGTAAAGCTGGTGCGATGCGCTGGCGCGGTGTTCGTCCTACCGTTCGCGGTGTGGTCATGAACCCGGTCGATCACCCGCACGGTGGTGGTGAAGGTAAAACAGCAGCTGGTCGTCATCCAGTTTCGCCTTGGGGCCAACAGACTAAGGGTAAGAAGACACGCAGCAACAAGCGTACTACTTCCATGATCGTCTCGCGCCGCGGCAAGAAATAAGGGGTAGCACATGACACGTTCATTGAAAAAAGGGCCGTTCTGTGACGCCCACCTGGTGAAAAAAGTTGAAGCCGCGCAAGCAGCCAAAGACAAAAAGCCAATCAAAACCTGGTCGCGTCGTTCGACAATC
>NZ_LNCE01000016.1:0-234987 GCF_001445815.1 Janthinobacterium sp. Ant5-2-1
CCGTGCCGGCCGGCCTGGCCGCGAACGGCGGCATCGGCGGTTTTACCGTCACGGCCCAGCCCACGGCTGCCGGCAGCTATGCCAATAGCGTCGTGCCGTCCGGTCCCGACAACCCGGCGTGCGCCACGCCCGCCGATTGCGCCACCACCAGCACGGTGACGAGCCCCAGCGTGGCCGTGACGAAAAGCGTCGACAAGACCACCGTCAACCTGAGCGACACCATCACCTGGACCCTGAAAGCGCGCAACAACGGCAGCGGTCCGACGAACGCCGTCATCACCCTGACGGACAGCTTGCCCGCCAACGTGGGCGCGCTGCAGATATTGCCCGTCGCGCCAGCTTCATGCGGCGTGCCGGTCGGCACCACGCTCACGTGCAGCGTGCCGGCTGGCCTGGCCGCCAATACGGAAGCGAGCATTGTCGTGAAAGCCGTGGCCAATGCGCCGGGCACGGTGGCCAACAGCCTCGTGCCGTCCGGTCCCGACAATCCCGCCTGCGCCACGCCGGGCGCGTGCCAGACGACAACGACCGTCACCAGCCCGAACGTGAGCGTGAAGAAAACCGTCGACAAGACCACGGTCAACGTGGGCGAGATGATCACCTGGACCTTGAATGTCAGCAATAGCGGTACGGGCGCCAGCACGGGCATCGTGACCTTGAACGATACCTTGCCTGCCGGCTTGACGAATGTCATCGTCAGCCCGCAATCGCCCGCCACCTGCGCCCCGCTGGCCGGCGCGACCCTGACGTGCGGCGTGCCGGCCGGCCTGGCCGCCGGCGCTTCCGTCAAGGTGTTCGTGAGCGCCACGGCCACCCTGGCCGGCGCCGCCGTCAACAGCGTGGTGCCGGGCGGTCCCGACAATCCAACCTGCGTGCTGCCCGGCGATTGCGGCACCACCACCACCGTGGTCAAGCTGCTGGTCGACGTTACCACCACCTTGAACAATTTCCCGCCAAACACCCTGGCCGGCGACAGCATTTCCGGCATCGTCACGTATGCCAACGTGGGACCCGGCCCTGCCGAAGGCGTGACGTACACCCTGCAACTGACGCCGGGCCTGGCCAACGTCACCTTGACGGGCGCCGTGGGCAGCTACAATCCGGCCACGGGCCTGGTGACGCTGTCCGGCTTGCCCGCGACCCTGGCGAATGGCCAGAGCACGAGCTTCAATATCGGCTACACGCAGCCGGCCGATAACCTGTCGACGGTGACGTCGACGATCGCCACCACCTCGGTGGAAGTGGCGAACGACTTGCCGAACACGGCCATGGCGACGGTGCCTGGTCCCATCATCCGCGTGACGAAACTGGCCGACAAGACGACGGCCAACGTGGGCGAGACAGTGACGTGGACCATCACGGCCACGAACACGGGCAGCCTGGCCAACCTGGGCGTGGTGACCCTGACGGATATCCTGCCGGCCAACGTGACGGTACTGTCCGTGACGCCGGGCGCGGGCGTGACGTGTCCGCCGCTGGCCAGCTGGCTGGCCAACAGCGCGCAAGCGTGCACCATCTCCCCCGGCCAGCTGGCCGCCGTGAATGGCAGCCGCAGCATCACTATCAGCGCGACGGGAACGGCAGGCGGCAGCCTGGGCAATAAAGTGCTGCCGAGCGGACCGGACAATCCCGCCTGCGCGCAGGCCGCCTCGTGCCAGACCACCACCACCATCCTCAGCCCGCAGGTGGCCGTGCGCAAGACCGTCGACAAGAGCAATATCAATGTTGGCGATGCGTTGACGTGGACCATTGCCGTGGCCAACACGGGCACGGGTGCCACGCGCGGCGTCATCACCCTGACCGATACCTTGCCGGCCAACCTGACCGTATGGCAGGTGCTGCCCGCATCGCCCGCCACCTGCGCCGTGCCGAATGGCAACCAGCTGGTGTGCGCGATTCCCGCCGGCATGGCGGCAGGTTCCACCTTGAATATCATCGTCAAGGGCCTGGCCACGGCGGCTGGCGCCTTCGTCAACACGGTGGTGCCGAGCGGTCCGGACAACCCGGCCTGTCCGCAGGCCGGCGATTGCAGCACAACCAGCACGGCAGTCAAGCTGCTGGTCGACGTGACCACCACCTTGAACGGCTTCCCTGGCAGCACGAACGCGGGCGACACGATTTCCGGCACGGTGACCTTCAGCAATATCGGTCCCGGCGCGGCCGAAGGCGTGACCTACAGCCTGCAACTGGCGCCCGGCCTGGCCGGCGTCACTTTCAATGGCGTGACGGGCAACTACAATGCAGGCTCGGGCCTGGTGACGTTCAGCGGCGTACCCGCCACCCTGGCGCTGGGGCAGGGCTTCAGTTTCCAGCTCGGCTACACCCAGCCGGCCAGCAATCTGTCGACCGTGGTCAGCCGTATCACCACGACCTCGACGGAAGTGGCGAACGACCAGCCGAACGTGGCGACCGTCACCATGCCTGGCTCCATCATCCGCGTCAGCAAGACGGCCAACAAGGCCGTGGCGAACGTGGGCGAGGAAATCATCTGGACGATTACAGCCAGCAACACGGGCAGCCTGGCCAACCAGGGCGCCGTGGTGTTGACGGACTTGCTGCCGCCAAATATCGTCATCACGGCAGTGACGCCGGACAGCGGCGTGACGTGCCCGCCGCTGGCCAGCTGGGTCGCCAACAGCAGCCAGAGCTGCAGCGTGGCCATCGGCCAGCTGGCGGCGGGCAATGGCCAACGCCAGATCGTGCTGACCGGCAAGGCCAGCGCGGGCGGCACCCTGGCCAACCAGCTGATGCCGAGCGGTCCGGACAATCCGGCCTGCTTCCAGGCCAGCAGCTGCCAGACCAATACCACCATCACCAGCCCGGCCCTGGCGCTGAAGAAGACCGTCGACAAGACTGCGCTGAATATCGGCGATAGCCTGAGCTGGACCATCACCCTGGCCAACACGGGTACGGGCGCCAGCACGGCCGTTGCCAGCGTGACCGATACCTTGCCGGCCGGCCTGGCGAATATCGTCGTCACGCCCGCCGCGCCCGTCACCTGTGCGCCGCTGGCCGGCAATGTCCTGACGTGCAGCGTGCCGGCCGGCCTGGCTGCGGGCAGCGCCGCCACGCTGCAGGTGACGGCGCGCGCCGTCGCCGCTGGCAGTCTGGCCAATAGCGTCGGCGCCAGCGGCACGGATAATCCCGTTTGCCTGCAGGCCGGCGATTGCAGCACCACCAGCACGGTCAGTTCGCCCCTGCTGACGGCCAGTAAAACCGTCGACAAGACGGTGGCCAACGTGGGCGACACGCTGACGTGGAGCTTGAGCCTGCGCAATACCGGCACGGGTCCCAGCACGGCCATCGCCACCCTTGGCGACACCTTGCCTGCGGGCCTGGCGAACGTGCTGGTCACGCCGGTGGCGCCCGTCACTTGCGCCGTACCGGTGGGCAATGTCGTCACGTGCAGCGTGCCGGCCGGCCTGGCCGCAGGCAGCGCCGCCAGCGTCAAACTGAGCGCCACGGCCACCGCGTCGGGCAGCCTCGTCAATGCGCTGGTGCCTGGCGGACCGGATAATCCCGCCTGCGCCGTGCCCGGCGATTGCCAGACCACCACGGTGGTGTCGAAATTGCTGGTCGACGTGACGACGACCTTGAACGGCTTCCCCGCCAGCAGCAATGCGGGCGACGCCATCCGCGGCGTGGTGACGTTTGCCAATACGGGGCCCGGCGTGGCCGACAATGTCACCTACAGTCTGCAGCTGGAAGCGGGCCTGGCCGGCGTGTCGCTGAGCCCCATCAGCGGCGCGCCCGGCATCAGCGGCGCCTACAACAGCGGCACGGGCCTGTTCGTGCTGAGCGGCTTGCCAGCCACCCTGATCGCCGGGCAAAGCGCCAGCTTCAACCTGTTTTATACGCAGCCGGCCAGCAACAGTTCGCGCATCGTCAGCGTGGTGGGCACCAGTTCCACGGAAATCGCCAATGACTTGCCGAACACGGCGACGACGAATTTGCCGGGTCCCGTGATCCGCGTCAGCAAGACGGTCGATAAGGCGAATGCGGCCGTGGGCGATATCCTGACCTGGACCATCACGGCCGTCAACACGGGCAACTTGCCGAATCAAAACCCGGTCGTCGTCAGCGACGTGCTGCCGGCAAATATCGTCATCGTCAGCGTGACGCCCGATGCGGGCGTCACCTGTCCGCCAGCGGCCAGCTGGGCGCCAGGCAGCGTGCAGGCGTGCACGGTGGCGGCAGGGCAATTGGCTGCCAGCAATGGCAGCCGCAAGATCGTCGTCACGGGGAGGGGATCGTTGGGCGGCAAGCTGTCGAACCGCGTGCTGGCCAGCGGCGGCGACAATCCCGCCTGCGACACGGCCAGCGCCTGCCAGGCCACGACCACCCTGGTGGCGCCGCAGGTAACGGTGCGCAAGAGCGTCGACAAGAGCACGGCCAACGTGGGCGATTTGCTGACCTGGACCATTACCGCCAGCAATGGCGGCACGGGCGCGACCAAGTCCGCCATCGTGCTGACGGATAACCTGCCCGCCGGCGTCAGCGGCGTGCAAGTGCTGTCCACGCAACTGGCCACCTGCGCGCCCGTGGCTGGCAATATCGTCACCTGCAGCGTGACGGCCGGCCTGGCGCCCGGTGGACAGGCGCAAGTCGTGCTGCGCGCCACGGTCAGCGCCGCCGGCGTGCTGCAAAACACGGTGCTGCCTGCCGGTCCCGACAACCCTGTCTGCGTCCAGGCGGCCGATTGCACCACCAGTACCACGGCCATCAAGCTGCTGGTCGACGTGACGACCACCTTGAACGGTTTCCCCGGCACCACCAATGCGGGCGACCAGATCAATGGCATCGTGACTTTCAGCAATGCGGGCCCCGGCACCGCCGAGAACGTGACGTACAGCCTGAAACTGGCGCAGGGCCTGATGGGCGTGACCTTGAGCGGCGCCGTGGGCAGCTATGACGCCGTCAGCGGCATGCTGACGGTGCAGGGCTTGCCGTCCAGCCTGGCGCCGAACGACGTGCTCAGCTTTGGCCTGTCGTATATCCAGCCGGCCAGCAATGTATCGACCATCGTCAGCATCATCGCCACCAGTTCCACGGAAGTGGCAAACGACTTGCCGAACACGGCAACGGTGACCATGCCGGGTCCCGTGATCCGCGTCACGAAGAGCACCAGCACGGTCAACGCCAACGTGGGCGACAGCATCGTCTGGACCATCACGGCCGTCAACAGCGGCGGCGTGGCCAATGCGGGCATCGTGACCCTGGCCGATATCCTGCCGGCGAATATTGCCGTGCTGGCCGTCAGCGCCGACGCCGGCGTGACGTGTCCGCCGCTGGCCAGCTGGGTGGCGAACAGCGTGCAAAGCTGCCGCATTGCGGCAGGTCAATTGGCTGCCGTGAATGGCGCGCGCAGCGTGCGCGTCACGGCCACCGGCACGGTGGAAGGCAATCTGTCGAACCGGGTCCTGCCGAGCGGTCCGGACAATCCGGCCTGCGCGCAGGCCAGCAGCTGCGAATCGAGCGTGGTGCTGACGGGGCCGAAAGTGGCCGTGAAGAAAATCGCCAACCGCGCGGCCGCCAACGTGGGCGAGACCGTGGTGTGGACGATCAGCGCCACCAACTCGGGCAGCGGCCCCACGCGCGCCGCGATGACCCTGGTCGATACCTTGCCGGCCGGCTTGACGAATGTGGTGGTGACGCCGCTGCGCGCCACCTGCGCGCCCGTGGCCGGCAATGTGCTCACCTGCAGCGTGCCTGCCGGTCTGATCGGCAACGGCGGCGAAGCCAGCGTGGAAGTGTCGGCCACCGTCACCCAGGCAGGCAGCGCGCGCAACAGCGTCGTGCCGTCCGGGCCCGATGCGCCGCTGTGCCTGTCTCCGGCCGATTGCCAGACCACCACCAACGTCACCAGCCCCAGCGTGATGGTCAAGAAAGTGGCGGACAAGGCCAACGCCAGCATCGGCGACACCGTCAGCTGGACCATCACGGCCACCAACGGCGGCAGCGGCGCCACCACGGCGGCCATCGTCCTGACGGACGGCCTGGCGACCAGCCTGACGGACATCGCCGTCACGCCGGCGGCCCCCACCGTGTGCGCACCGCTGGCGGCAAACAAGCTGGTGTGCACGGTACCGGCCGGCCTGGCGCCCAATGCCGTTGCCGCCGTTACCGTCAGCGCGAAAGTGGCCGCCAGCGGCACCTTGAGCAATACCATCGTGCCGACCGGCACGGATTTGCCGCGTTGCGCGCAAGCATCCGATTGCACGGCCGTCACGGAAGTGGCGAATCCGGCCATCGGCGCGGCGCTGGGCGTGGGCAAGGTGACCCAGCTGTCGGCCAAGGTCTTCAACGTGCCCTATACCGTGGTCGTCAAGAACGTGGGCAAGGGCACGGCATCGAACGTGCAGGCGCTCGACAGCCTGCGCGCCGCCTTCCCCGAGCCGGTGGCGTGCCGCATCGCCACGCCGCCTGCCGCCCCGGCCATTGGCGGCAGCAAGCAGCTGGCCGTCAACCCGGGATTTACCGGCGGTTGCGGCGGCAGCGACCTGCGCTTGCTCAGCGGTGATGCGGCCCTGTCCGAAGGCGAACTGAGCGTCATTACTTTCACTGTGGAAATCACCGTGCAAGACAGCAGCGCGCCGCAGTACAACAACAGCGTGTTTGCCAGCGTCCTGGGCGGCAACATCGCCAACGGGGGCGGCAGCATCAGCGTGCCGCCAGCGCCGGCGGCAGGCGCCATCGCGGCCAACCCGGGCTATACGCCGCCGGCGGGCAGCCTGGTGTTTGATGCTTCGAACAATGGTGCCGCGTATGCGGGGGCCGTGGCGACGGCGGCCGAGGTGGCCGCGCTGGCGGAGAAGGTCGATCCCAACCGCAACGGCAACGCGTCGGAAACCGTGGGCGGCGTGCCGTTCACGGGCGAAGACACGCCCACGCCCGTGGTCTTGCTGCGCCAGGTGGTCGACGTCATCAAGGCCGTTTCGGCCCAGCAGCAAGTCGATGCCAGCAAGTTCGAGATCAGCTACACGGTGCAGGCGGCCAACCGCTATCCGGCCGGTTACCCGACCTCGACCATGGTGCAGGTGGCGGAAAACCTGAAGGCTGTCTTCCCGACAGCCACCAGCGTCACCTTTAAGCCGGGCAGCCTGGTCGTCACGGCGCGTCCTGCCAGCGCCACGGCCTGCGTCGCCAATCCCGATTTCAACGGCGTCACGGTGTTTGGCTTGTTGAACGGCAAGGGCGATTTGCAGCCGCAGGAAAGCTGCGGCATCGGCTTCACGGTGCTGGTCGACTTTGGCAGCGTGGCGGCGATTCCCGCCGTGCCGCAGCTGAACCAGGTGTATGCGAGCACCTTGCCGGGCACGGGAACAGGCGGCCCGAATATCGGCCACAGCTACAGCGGCACGGGCACGTCGACGACGCCGGTGGCGCCCGCCAGCGTGCTGGCCGTGGCCAGCTCGGCCGACACCTTGCTGCTGCCGGCCACGCCCGGCGCCACGCCGCCGAGCTTTACGCCCGTGGTGTTCAACACGACGGACAAGCCGATGTTATTGATCAGCAAAAGCGTCAACAAGACGCAAGCCGAGATCGGCGACAGCCTGCAGTACACCATCGAGGTGAAGAACACGGGCGTGGCGACGGCATTCGGCGTCAGCGTGCTCGATAAATTGCCGGCCGGTTTCCGCTACATCGACGGCACCACCACGCGCAACAACGTGGTGCAGCCCGACCCGTCGGGCAAGCCGGGGCCGCAGCTGAGCTTCAAGCTGGAATCCCTGGCGCCGAACGCCAGCGCCAGCTTCCGCTACCGCCTGCGCGTGGGTGTCGGTTCGCTGCAGGGCGACGGCGTCAACCGCGCCCAGGCAACGACCACCAACGGCCCGCCGTCGAACGAAGCGCGCGCGAAAGTGAAAGTGACGGGCGGCGTGTTCACCACGGATGCCTGCCTCGCCGGCAAGGTGTTTGTCGACTGCAACAACAACCACGTGCAGGACGACGAAGAGCTGGGCATTCCGGGGGTGCGGCTGTACATGGAAGACGGTACCAACTTCACCACGGACGTGGAAGGCAAGTACAGCTATTGCGGCATCACGCCGAACAGCCATGTGATCAAGGTCGATGGCGCGACCCTGCCACGTCTGAGCCGCATGATGGAAGCGTCGAACCGCAACCTGGGCGATCCGCATAGCCTGTTCCTCGATACCAAGAACGGCGAGCTGCTGCGCGCCGACTTCATCGAAGGTTCGTGCTCGAACCCCGTGCTGGAACAGGTCAAGGCGCGCCGCGCGCAAGGCGAAGTGCGCAGCGTGGAAAGGGAGGGCAGGGGGCCGGGACTGAGTTTCAGCAGCCAGCCCGCTGGCGCACCGGCTCAGGCGACGGATAGCGCCAACCAGCCTGTCGTTGCGCCCCGCACGGTCACGCCAGCCGATGGAGGCAGCCATGCGCAATAAGCCTCTTTCACCTTGCTTGACGCCTGCCAATGCTGCTAAAGAGAAACAATCCATGAAGAGAACTCTGCCCGCGCCCCGGCGCATGGCCGCCGCGCTGGCGCTGCTGGCATTCCCTGCGGCCAGCCTGGCGCAACTGCCTTTGCCCGACCATGCGGCAGGCTCCGCCGTGGCGGCGCCGTCCTTCCTCGCTGGCAAGGTCGGCGGCACCGATTACGCCATCAACCGGGGCGTGGCGCGTATCGCCGTCGAGACGGATCACAGCGAGGCGCCGGCCGACGGCCAGAGCCCCGTCAAGGTGACGGTCAGGCTGTATGACGAGCAGGGCAAGCCTTTGACGGGCACGGCCTTGCTCACCATCGAAGCCAGCGGCGGGCGCATTTTGCTGCCCGGCGCGCGGACCGATGAACTCGGTCCTGAGCGGCGCGATGCCGACAAGGTCACGCCCGGCACGCAGCTGACGGTGGAAAATGGCGAGGCGGCTTTCAGTCTGCTGGCCCCGGCCACGCCGCAGGACGTGCTGCTGCGCGTCTCGGCTGGCGCCGTGGCGGCGCAGGGCACGATCAGTTTCCTGCCGGAATTGCGCGACATGCTGGCCGTGGGCTTGATCGACGGCATCATCAGCAAGCGCAGCCTGTCGAGCAGCGACATTTCGCCGTCGCGCTTCAATGACGGTTTCGAGCGCGACATTCAGCGCTGGAGCCGCGCCTTCAACAACGGCAAGGCCAATGTGGCGGGCCGCGCGGCCATGTTCCTCAAGGGCACGATCCGTGGCGACGCCTTGCTCACTGCTGCCTACGACTCGGACAAGGATACGCGCGCGCGCCTGATGCGCGACGTCAATCCGGAAGAGTTTTATCCCGTCTACGGCGACAGTTCCGTGCGCAATTTCGACGCCCGCTCCAGCGACCGCCTGTACGTGCGCATCGACCAGCAAAAAAGCTATGTGCTGTATGGCGACTTTGCCACCGGCGACGGCTTCAGCCAGATGACGGGCGGCGGCGCCGTGGCCGACTTGCAGCAGAGAAAACTGGGCCAGTACAACCGCACGGCCACGGGCGGGCGCGGCCATTATGAACGGGACGGCATCGTCGCCAATGCCTTCGCCATCAACGATAGCCTGAAGCAGGTGGTCGAGGAATACCGGGCGAATGGCACCTCGGGACCGTTCGCCGTGCGCAACAACAACGCCATCGAAAACTCGGAAAAGATCGAGATCGTTGTGCGCGACAAGAACCAGAACGGCAATATCGTGCAGCTGACACAGCTGCGGCGTTTCGAGGATTACAGTTTCGAGCCATTCAGCGGGCGCATCCTGTTCAAGCAGGCGATCCCCGCGCTGACGCCGAATGGCGACCCGCAATCGATCCGCATCAGCTATGAAGTTGACCAGGGCGGCGAGAAATTCTGGACCGTGGGCGTGGATGGGCAAGTGCAGCTGGGCAAGATGGTCTCCCTCGGTGGCTCGGCCGTGGAAGACAGGAATCCCTTGTCCCCGTACAAATTGCACAGCGTCAATGCGGGCTTGCGCCTGGGCGAGCACAGCCTGCTGGTGGTCGAGGTGGCGCGCACCACGTCCACCAGCTACAGCGCGGGCGGCAATATCTACACGACGCCGTCGGGCCAGGCGGGCGAGCTGCGCGATGAAGTCAGCGGCAACGCGGCGCGGGTCGAGCTGCAGCACAAGGATGACAAGCTCGACGCGAAAGCCTATTGGAGCCGCTCGGACCAGGACTTCAACAACACGGCGGCCGGCATCACGGGCGGGCGGGGCGAGGCGGGCGTGAAGGCCGGCTACAAGCTCAGTCCCGCCATCACCGTGTATGGCGAGGCCATCCGCAGCGACGAGCGCAGCACGGATGCGCGCCGGGATGCGCAGCGCCTGGGCGTGGCGTGGAACGCCAGCGAGCGCTGGCTGCTCGACGTGTCCATCCAGCACATGAAGGAGAGCGGCGGCATGCCGTCGACGGCCGGCATCGCGCCGAATACGTCGCCGCTGGGCACGGGCTTGAATCCCACGGGCGGCTTCTTCGGCAACGGCACGGCGAACACGGCCATCGACCCCGTCACGGGCGGCAGCATCACCACGTTTGCGCCCATCAATCCTGGCGCGGGTGCGGGCGCGACAATACCGCTGGACGCCACCACCGTACGCCTGGGCGTGCAATACAAGGCGACGGAGCGCTGGACCCTGAATGGCGACGTGGAAAAAAGCATCGCCGACGCGGACCAGCACCGCTACGGCCTGGGCGCGCAATACCAGCTGGCCGAACGCAGCCGGCTGTATGCGCGCTATGAAAACCAGACGGGGCTGGCGTCCGCGTATTCGCTCAATCCGGCCGACCGCAGCACCAGTTTCGTGGCTGGCGCGGACACGGGCTACATGCCGGGCGGCACCGTGTTTGGCGAATACCGCATGCGCGACGCCATGGATTACAGCCTCAGCAACCAGCGCGACTTGCAGCTGGCGTCCGGCTTGCGCAACACGTGGAACCTGGGCGAGGGGCTGGCGGCGAACACGAATGTTGAATACCTGAAAGTCATGAACGGCCAGCAACAGCAAGCCGTGGCCGTGGCGGCAGGCTTCGATTACGCGGTCAATCCGCTGTGGCGCGGCTCCGTCAAGCTCGAGTACCGGCGCCTGTTCGACAGCGAAATCGCACCGGGCGACCAGCGCCAGGATCAATGGCTCAATACCATCGCCTGGGCGCGCAAGCTGAGCCGCGACTGGACTTTGCTTGCGCGCAACTACCTGCTGTACACGCGCAACAATGACGACGCCAGCGGCGCGCCCGTCGGCAACGTGCTGCAAGACCGGGCCCAGCTGGGCTTTGCCTGGCGTCCCGTGGACGACAACCGTTTCAACGGCCTGGCCCGCTACGAATACAAGACCGTGCGCGACCAGTCGCAGATCGATGGCGACAATTACCGCGCGCACATCGTGTCCACCCACCTTGACTATCACCCCAGCCGTCCCTGGTGGTTCACGGGCAGGGTCGCCGCCAAGCACAATAACGACAGGAACCTGCCGGCCGGGCAGGAAAAATACACGGCGTGGCTGTTTTCCGGGCGCACCGTGTATGACATCAGCAAGAACTGGGACATCGGCGTGCTGGCGGCCGTGATGGGCAGCCCGCAAGGGGGCAGCCGCCAGTGGGCCAATGGCGTCGAAGTGGGCTATCTGCTGGCGCAAAACCTGTGGCTGTCGGCCGGCCACAACTGGTCGGGCTTTTCCGACCGCGACCTGACGGGCGCCGACTACACGGCGCGCGGCCCATATTTGCGCCTGCGCTTCAAGTTCGATGAAAACGTATTTAAAGGCAAAGACGCCACCATCAACCGTACCCTGGCCCGGCCATGAAAACTACCATGACTCCAACAATGACACCGATGATGACTCCGATGATGAAAATGATCCCGCTCGCCAGCCTGCTGGCCATGGGCCTGGCCCAGGCAGCCACGCCGACCTTGCCGACGGCGCCGCTGGCCATGCCGCAGCTGCGCATCAGCGACCAGGCCGTCTCCGCCGACCAGCAGGCTTACCGGCTGCTGCAGGAACGCATCAAGAAACTCAACGACGGCGGCGTGCGCGTGGGCGACTATTACCTGTCCAAGGCGCAATGCTGGCTCGACGTATCGTTCCACGAATACACGCGCAACGACCGCTCGGCCTTTCCCCTGCAGGCGCTGCAGGAATCGGCAAAGATCGTTGCCGCGCTGGAAGACGGCAGCACGCCCAATCCCGGCGACGCCACGCCGCTGGTGAATGACGCCACGCGCCTGCGCGACGACCTGTGGGCCGGCTTTGGGAAATTGCGCGAATCGCCGGGCTTCGCCTGCGCGGCGCAAAAGGTGGCCTGCGGCGAAGTGGAACTGGTGCATGCGGGCAATGAATACAAACAGCAGGGCTGGCGCCACGCGAACCCCTATGTGCAACTGGCCGAGGATGCGCAGGCTGCCGCCCAGTTGGCAGCGGCAGCGTGCCCGGCCGACAAGCCCAAGCCAGAGCCGCAGCCGGAAATTTTGCCGCCGCGCATAGAACATGAGCGCATCACGCTCGACATGGACGCCTTGTTCCGCTTCGACAAGGCGGGGCCGGCCGACGTGCTGCCGCAGGGCGTCGAGAAGATCCGCGAACTGGCGGCGCGCCTGAAGCAGGGCTACGTGCAGATCGATACGCTGTCCGTGACGGGCCACACGGACCGCCTGGGCACGGACAGCTATAACCAGGCCTTGTCCGAGCGGCGCGCGCTGACGGTGAAACAATTGCTGCGCGAGCAAGGCATCGCCAATGTCATCAGCGCGTATGGCAAGGGCAAGGCCGAACCCGTCACCGCCTGCGACAAGGTGGCCCCGCGCGCGGCCCTGATCGCCTGTTTGCAGCCGAACCGCCGCGTGGAGATCGAGCTGACAGGAGTCAAGAGCGCGCGCAAGGACTAGATTACTGCGCTTGCCCGTCGACAAACATCAGGATGGCGCTGGCGACCACCTGCGGCGCTTCACGCTGCGGGAAGTGGCCGATGCCTTCTAACAGCACGCGCTGGTGCGCACCGCTGAAATGGCGCTCGCGCCCGGCCGAGCTGTCCGGGTGGTTGCACGTGTCGGCCGCGCCATGCAGCACCAGGGTGGGCAGGCTCAGCACGGGCGCTGGCTGCAGCAGCGCTTCGTCGGCCGCATACGCGGGGTCGCCTTCGGCAAAGGCCCAGCGGTGGCGGTAGGAATGCAGCACCACCTCGGCCCAGTCGGGACCATCGAAGGCGCGGCGCGCCTGTGCGAAATCGGCCTCGCCATACCAGCCGGCCGGCGACCAGCTATCCCACATCATGCGGGCGAACGCATGGCGGTCATGTTCGACGGCATGCCGGCTGAAGTGGTGGACGCGGGCGGTTTCGCGCTGGCCGCGCAAAACCTGGCCTTGACGCCATCGGCCGTCAGCGGCCATATCAAGCGCCTCGAACACAGCGCCGGCAAGCAATTGCTGGCGCGCACGACGCGCAGCCTGGAACTGACGGCGGCCGGTGAACTGCCGTATATGTATGCGCGCAATATCGTCGACCTGGAACGCGAGGCGCATGCCAGGCTCAGCGGCGCATCCATGCAGGGCCGGCTGGTCCTGGGCGCGTCCGAGGATTTTGCCGGCACGTGGCTGCCGCAGGTGCTGCACACCTTCCAGCGCTGGCATCCGCAAGCGTCGATCGAATTGAAGGTGGGCATTACGGCCGACTTGCTGCGGCGCCAGGCGCACGAACAGATCGATGTCATCTTCGGCAAGCAATGCAGCCGTACGGAAGGGATCGGTGGATTGATGTGGGCCGAGCCGCTGGTGTGGGCGTAGGCGGCTGGCCGGTTTTGCCGTGACGCCGGTGGCCCGCAGCCAGATGCGCGACGGCTTGCGCATCCTGGGTGCGGCGGAAGGTCTGCCGGTGCTGCCCGATGCCCGCTTTTACGCGTTTCCTCGCAACAAGACGCCTGCCGTGCTGGCGCTCGTCGATGCGGTGCGCGGCGCGGGCCAGCGGCACCAGTTTCATGCCGCGTGACCACGCCAATGTTTAGCCTGCGTCATAAAGCGGTCATATCGCGCTGTTATGATGCTTTTGTTGGCACACAGCATGCGATGCGCAGATCACTACGCTCCGGGAGCGATAGGATGCAGGCATGACTCAACAGCTTAGCCGGTGAGCTCAACCATCGGCACCAGACACGTAAAATTTGTTTTGTAGTAATGATTGCAGGGTGGGGCAGGGGAAAAACGGGAATCGGGCGGGGATTTAATGAAGTCCTAAGCCTGTCTTCATGAAGGGCTGGCATAGTGGACACATGGCGCACGGAAACCCCGGGCGCAAGGTTGCCGGACACCTCAATGACCGGCACGATTTCCACTTTTTCATGTGTTTCCCGTTTTATCCCTGCGCTTTGAAACAGCGTTTCAACCGGCTACCGCACCTTGCGAAGCCGGTTTTTTTTGCCTGCGTTTTCTTGCTCCCGGCGCCAGGCGCCGGGAGGCTTGTTTGTTCCCCTCTTAGCCCGCCTGTTTCGCCAGCCACGCATCGACGGCCGGCAGCCGTTCGGCGCGCAGCTTGATGCGGTACTTGATGCCGGCCACGGAACTGTCGGCGTCGCCGCGCGCGCTGGCCGGCAGATGCGCTTGCGCGTACGCTTCCAGCTTGGAGATCATGTCCGGCTGCGCCGAGCCGGCGGCCAGGCGCGGGAAGTAGCGGCTGCGCGAGCTGGCGTCGATGCGCGCATTGACTTGTTCCAGGTGCGCCAGCGCGAAGTCGAAAGCCAGTTCCGGATGCGTGCGCGACACGCGCGAGATCATGGCGGGGCTGTTGGTCACGCCCGGCTCGTCCGTCAGCGCCAGGGCCAATGCGCGCTGCGCCAGGGCGGGATCGTCGCTTGAAGCCAGCAGGTCGTACAGCTGGTTCTTGACCAGCGGCGTCTGTTCCTGTCGCGCCTTGGCGTGCAGCTGCTCCCAGGTGGTCGCGTCCGCATGCTGCGCCACCACGCCCAGGATGGTGCGGCGCAACGGCGCGGGCATGGCGGCGGGATCTTGTTCGCTGGCCGCGTAACGGCGGCGCGCTTCCGCGATCACACCCGGTTCGCCCATGTCGCCGAGGATGGCGATCAGTTGTCCGCGCAGGGTCGCCACGCTGGACGCTTCGCCCGCGCGCGCTTCCCAGCCCGTCTGCGCCATCATCGGCGCCAGGCGCGCCACGGCAAAGCGGCCGAAAGCCTGCTGGCGCACGGCGTCGCCAGCATACTGTTGGTACAGGCTGCCCAGGGAGCCGGCCACCTTGCCCAGCACCTGCGGATCGGCCGACAGCGGCGTCGCTTGCACCAGTTCCAGGAAATCGGCCAGGTTTTGCGCACCGGCCAGGCCCAGCGACTGGCTGTCCGCCAGCAAGCCCAGCTGGTCGATCGGCGCCAGGCGCGCAAAGCTGCCCGCCAGCGCGCGCGTGTTGGCCGGCGCGTACACGGTGCGGTAGTAGCCGCTCTGGCCCGCGTTCACGAGCAGGGCGCCGCAGCCGGGCACGTTCAGGGTCGCCTTGCCATTCTTGACCAGCACGGTGGCCAGCTTGCCGTTGCCCACCGTCGCGGCGATCACCGGCACTTTCCACGACAGCGGCTTTTTATTTGGCTGGTCCTTGGAAAATTCCGTCTGCGTCAGGCGCACGCGCGTATTGCCGTTTCTGCACACGGCGTCGCCCACCGTGATCATCGGCACGCCCGGCTGCAGGGTGAAATCATGGGCGATGGCGCTGACAGGCTTGCCGGCGGCCGCATCGACTTCGCGCCACAGGTCGTCGGACACGGTATTGCCATACGCATGCTTGCGCATGTAGTTGCGCACGGCCGTGCGCCACGTATCGGCGCCCACATACGCTTCGAGCATGCGGATCACCGCTTCGCCTTTTTGATAGGTGATGCCGTCGAAAGCCTGGCTGGCCTGCTCCACGGTGGCGATGCGCTGCACCACCGGGTGCGTGGTGCGCAGCGCATCCTGACTCATGGCCGACTCGCGTCCGCCGACGCTGGACAGGGCCGTGTTCCATTCCGGATGCAAACGCTCCGTGGTGCGGCCTTCCATCCACGAGGCGAAACCTTCGTTGAGCCACAGGTCGTCCCACCAGCGCATGGTGACCAGGTCGCCGAACCACTGGTGCGCCATTTCATGCGACAGCGTGGTGTAGATGTTTTCCTTGTCGGCCTGCGTCGAGATGGCCGGGTCGAGCAGCAGGCCGTACTCGAAGGTGAACACGGCGCCCCAGTTTTCCATGGCGCCAAAGAACTGGCTGCGGCCCGGCGCGGCAATGTTGTCGAGCTTGGGCAGCGGGTAGCGCACGCCGAAATAATCGTTGTATTCGCGCAGCAGGGCGGCCGACTCGTCGAGCGCGAAGCGGCTTTGCGCCAGCGCGCCCCGCTTCGTGATGACGCCTATTTCCGTGCCCTCGCTCATGGCCGTGGCCCGTTCGAAGTCGCCCAGGCCGAAGAACAGCAGATACGTCGACATGCGCGGCGTGGTGGCGAAATACACATGCTTCATGCCATTGCCCAGTTCCTCGCTGCGGACGATCGGCATGTTACCGACGGCCATCTGGCTGCTCGGCACGACCACGTCCAGCGCGAAGGTGGCCTTGTAGTCCGGCTCATCCCACGACGGCAGCATGCTGCGCGCATCCGAATTTTCGAACTGCGTGTACAGCGCGCGCTGGCGCCCTTGCGGCGTGTCGTAATCGAGCGAAAACAGGCCCGTGGCCTGCGTGCCGATCTTGCCGCTGTAGTCGATGCGCAGCAGGTACTCGCCCTTGGCCAGCGGCTGGGCAAAATGCACGGTGGCCGTCTGCTTGTCCGCGTCGAAATCGATCTTGCGCGTCACCTGCTTGCTGCCGCCCGCGCCTTCGATGGCGGCGGCCGCAAACGTCAGGTTCAAGGCGTTGAAGGTGATACTCGCCGTTGGCTTGTCGACGGCCACCTTGATGGCGGCTGCGCCCTTGAAGGTGGAGGCGGCGGCGTCCGGCGTGATCGACAGGATGTAGTGCAAGGGCGTGACGCCGCGCGGCAGCTGCGTGGTGGTGCCAATGGCGTGGCTGGCCGAGGCGTATTTGGGTGCTGCGGCGGGAGCTGCGTGGCCCGCATGGGCGGCCGTGATGGAAGCCAGTGCCAGGACGGCGGCGGCCAGTTGGCTGCGGCGGAAGCGCGGAGTCGGTGTGCGATGCATGGTATGCCCTAGTTTCATGGATAAAACGCCCTCCAGCCGGATAGGCTGCGGGCGTTGATGACGTGTGGGGGACATGCTGGAACTGGCGGCCAGCGTTCCCGTACAGCAATCTAAGGCGAAACGGGGGCAAAGTCAACGCGCCAGGGGCGCCGCACCATGACGGTGCGCTGGTATGATGGACGCGTGACCGTACTCCCGCAGGCCAGCCCCGTAGCCGCATCCACTAACATAACAAGACGAGACCCAAGCACATGAAACTGATTATCAGCCCCCGCACGCCCAATCCACGCCGCGTCACCATGTTCATCGCCGAGAAGGGCATCACCGGCATCGAGGAAGTGGCGCTCGACCTGATGGCGGGCCATCACCGCGATCCCGCCTTCCTGGCGAAAAACCCGCTGGGCCGCGTGCCCGTGCTGGAGCTCGACGATGGGCGCGTGCTGACCGAGACGCGCGCCATCTGCACTTACCTGGAAGGCTTGCAGCCGCAGCCGAACCTGATGGGCGAGGGGTACGAGGAGCGCGCGTTTATCGAGATGGCCGACCGCCGCGTGGAACTGCATTTGTTCAGCGCCGCCGCCAACTGGGTGCGCCATGGCCATCCGGCCCTGGTGGCGCTGGAAAATCCGCAGTTTCCCGACTTCGCCACGGCGCAGGCGGGCAAGCTGCGCGAGACGGCGCAATGGCTGGACCAGGTGCTGGCCCACCAGCCATACATCGCCGGCGACCGCTTCACGATTGCCGACATCACGGCCTTCTGCGCGCTGGAATTCGTGCGCGGCCTGATGAAGTACCGGCCCGGCGCGGAAGGGTTGCAGAACTTGCAGGCCTACCGCGACCGCATCGCGGAACGCCCCAGCGCGCAGGCGAAGTAAGGAATACCGCAGCCGGGTAGGCCGGGCAGGTTGGGTAGGTCGGATTAGCGGGGCCGCCGAGGCGCGTGAGCGCGTAATCCGACACCACCGCTTTACTTCAGCTGCTCCCACAGGAAGGTGTAGGTCAGCGCCCACATCAGCGCCTGCTGGTCGTTGTTGGCCGCGCCCGCATGGCCGCCTTCCGTGTTTTCCCAGTACAGCACGTCGTGGCCTTGCTCTTCCATCTTCGCCACCATCTTGCGCGCATGGCCGGGGTGGACCCGGTCGTCGCGCGTCGAGGTGGTAAACAGCACGCGCGGATATTTCTTGTCCTTGAAGACGTTCTGGTACGGCGAGTACTTGCTGATGTACGCCCATTGTTCCGGCACGTCCGGGTCGCCATACTCTCCCATCCACGAGGCGCCCGCCAGCATCTTGTTATAGCGGCGCATGTCGAGCAGCGGCACCTGGCTGACGACGGCGTTGAACAAATCGGGACGCTGCACCAGCACGGCGCCCGTCAGCAGGCCGCCATTGCTGCCGCCCATGATGCCCAGGTGGCGCGGGCTGGTGATCTTACGCTTGATCAGGTCCTGCGCCACGGAGATGAAATCGTCATACGCGCGCTGGCGGTTTTCCTTCAGCGCCGCCTGGTGCCAGCGGGGACCGAACTCGCCGCCGCCGCGGATATTTGCCAGCACATACACGCCGCCTTTCTCCAGCCACGCGACGCCGGTGGTGCCGCTGTAGCTGGGTTTCAGCGACACTTCAAAGCCGCCATAGCCATACAGCACGGTGGGGTTGCTGCCGTCGAACTTCGTCTGCTTGCCCATGATGGCGAAATACGGCACCTTGGTGCCATCCTTCGACGTCGATTCGAACTGCTCCACTTTGTACGGTGTGGCGTCGTAGTAGGCGGGCAGCGACTTGATTTTCGTGCGCTTGTCGCTTTGCGCCGTGGCCAGGTACAGGGTGGTCGGGTTAAGGAAGTCGGTCACCGTCAGGAAGTACTGGTCCGAGTCGACGGAATCGAGCGCGCTGACGGCCAGGGTGCCCAGCTTCGGCGCATCGACGGCGCGGCGCTGCCACTTGCCGTTCACGTGGCGCAGTTCCGTCAGGCGGTTCTTGACCTTGTCCAGCGTGGTGACGAGGATGGCGGACTTGGTTGCCGTGACATTGTCCAGCGACGACGTGGCCGTCGGCGCGTACAGCGCTTCCAGCTCCTGCTTGCCCTGCATGAAGGCCTTGAAATCGGTGGCCAGCAAGGAGCCTTGCAGGTAGGTTTTGCCGTTGACTTTCCAGTCCGAGCGCAAGGTGATGACCAGCTGGTCGCGCACGGTGAAGGCCGTAGCGTCGTCCGGCTTCGGTACTTTCTTCAACTCGGCGCCGTCGCGCAGGAACATCTCGCCGCTGTAAAAATCGATCTGCCGCTCGATGAACTGGTGTTCATGGCCGGGCGTGAAATCCTTGTAGGCGCCGGCGCTCAGGTCGTCGGGCTTGGCTTCGTACAAGGTTTGCGCCTGCGCCAGCGGCGTGCCGCGCTGCCACTGCTTGATGATGCGCGGGTAGCCCGAGCTGGTCATCGAGCCGGGGCCGAAATCGGTGGAGACGAACAGGGTATCCTGGTCGATCCAGCTGGCGCTGCCCTTCGCTTCGGGCAGGGTGAAGCCGCCTTCGACGAAGGCGCGCTTGGCCACGTCGTATTCGCGCACCACCTTGGCGTCGCCGCCGCCGCGCGACAGGGAAATGAGGCAGCGTTCACCCTTCGGATACAGGCAGGAGGCACCGCCCCAGACCCAGTTTTCACTCTCGCCGGCGGCCAGCTGGTCGAGGTCGATCACGGTTTCCCAGACGGGTTCGGCCAGTTGGTATTGCGCCAGGGTAGTGCGGCGCCAGATGCCGCGCACGTGCTGGGCGTCGCGCCAGAAGTTGTAGTAAAACTCGCCTTCCTTGCTCACGTAGGGAATGCGTTCCTTCGAGTTGAGGATGGTCTTCAGGCGCGCCTGCAGGGCCGGGAAGCCGGGCTGGGCTTCCAGTTCCTTGGTGGTGACGGCATTGTGCTGCTTGACCCAGGCCAGCGGCTTGTCGCCGAGGACTTCTTCCAGCCACAAATGGGGATCGGTGTTGGCGGCGGCAGGGGCGGGGGCTTGCGCATGGGCGATGCCCGCTGCGGCCAGGCCGAGCAGCATGCTGCCGGCGAGAATGCGATATGACGACATAGAGGGTTCCTGGTTGGTCCGATGGAGGCCGCGTTGCAGGCAAAACGGCGCAGCCATGGTGCCATGGATTGCCATGAGGAACCAGTGTCTATGGACGGCTGCTTAAAAAATAATTATTTTTCCAATATTGTTTGCTGGAAAAGAGCGGGGCCGTAGAATCTGCGGCGTGTTGGCTCTTCAGGGGGCGCCAGGCCCCATCAGCGAGGTCACGGTGAGCCCCGTCTTTTCGACATCGCTGCCGTCGCAGTGATAAATCCATAAGGCATCGTTGTCGCGGCTGTCGATGAACAGGATGCGCGTGTTTTCCTCGCCGATGGCCAGGCACTCCGCCAGCTCGGCAGGACTGAACGGTGCAGCCTGCTTCGACCCCGTTCCCGCCGCTTGTGCCAGCGCCTGCGCAAAGCCAGCCAGTTGCCTGACTGCCAGATAGCTTGTTCCATCCACCTCGACGTCTTTGCACAGCGCGTCCAGGCTGTACAGCGTGAAGGGGGCTTCATCGGTGAAAATCGCCATGTCGGGACGTGGCTTTGCGCTGCGGAGGTGAGCGAGATAGGCCTGGGGCAGGGCCACTTTTTCCCTGGTCAGCAATTTTTCCAGCTGCTTGCCGCTTTTCTTCGCTGGCCGGGCGGCCTTAGGCGCGACGGCTTCGCACGCCTGCGCTGTCCAGGCGACTGGATTAAACTGGAACATCCTTGCACATGCGGGGCAGTGCAGGAACATGAAGGTCATACTTTTGCCGATGGCCGTTTTCAAGAACGCGCCATCCGAGGCATCCATTGCGCTGCTGTCGAAGTGGCGTCCGCAGTCGCCATCGTAGGGGCAAGTGATGTCAAGCATAGGCGTATTTCTCCATCCGCAAAGCGATCTCTTCTTTTTCCTCCGGAAAAGAGGCTGCGGGATTTTTCTGCCAATAGGCAAGGCCCTCGTTCAGTGCCCACAGGGCTCTTTCCTGCTTGCCCGCCATCAGATAAAAATCGCAGGCCTTGGCATGCGATTCTTGCGCTTCGACGAGAGCCAGGGCTGCATTTTCCCAATTGGAAAGGCGCTCAAACCAGGGAACGGCCAACTCCAGCAGATTGTCCCTCAGGCAGGCCATCACCGTTGCCCGATGGGACGGATCGACGAGCTGGTGTTCTTTGACTTCCTTGCCATCGATGACAGGGAATTGCCAGCTTCTGATATTCCAGTCCGCCACGCCGCCAACGATATTGTTGACAGGTTCACGGCCGTAGCGCGCCGTGTGCCATGTAGCATAGGATCTGGACGAGACTTGATAGTGGCTCCAGAATGCCACGCAGACATCCTCTTCGTTATGGCGGTTGACCTGGAAATGGATGGCCTGGAGAAATTCGTTCTGCGTGCGCTTGAAAGTCAGCTGGCTAGGCGAGAACTTGAAGCCCGCTGCGCTCAGCGGTTCCAGCAAGTACGCTTCAATATTGGCGATGATCAGCGCTTTTGGTTTCATTCCGTTTCCTGGCATGGGTCGGTTGCGCAATGTTGCCATAGATCAGTGTCAACGCACCTTGCGGCGGGCAATCGTGCGAGGGAAAGCCTGCTGCCATTTTCCTGCACGCTTCCGGACGCCGTATCCTAGCCCGGCAGCTTGGCCACCACCTTGATTTCGAACTGGAAACCATACAGCCACGTCACGCCAACGGCCGTGACCGTCGGGTGCGGCGCCTGGCCCCAATACTCTGCCTGCACGATATCCCAGATGCGCTGGAAGTGCGATTGTGGATCGACGATAAAGATGGTTACGTCCTGCACATCGTCGAAGGTACAGCCGGCGGCTTGCAAGATGGCGTTCAGGTTGTCGAAGGCGCGCCGGACCTGGGCTTCGAGCCCGGGTTCGGGCGTGCCGTCTTCGCGGCTGCCGACCTGCCCCGACACAAACAGCAGGCCGTTGGCACGGACGGCAGGGGAATAGCGGTTCTGTTCATACAGGGCCTGGCGGCCCGGAGGGAATACGACGTCGCGTTTCATCAGCTTTCCTTTGTTGATGCAGCGAAGTTGCTGCCTGGAGAACACTTTATCTGCTACCAACCTGCGGATAAAGCGGCCAGATCGGACTGGACTATTTGTATAATCCAAACAATCGAATGGCGGAGGCGTGGATGGACAGGTTTGATGCGATGAAGGCGTTCGTGCGGGTGGTCGAGACGGGCAGTTTTACGCGGGCGGCCGCGACCTTGCACATGAGCCGCACCACGGTGACGCAACTGGTGCAGCAGCTCGAAACGCGCCTGCGCCTGAAACTGCTGAACCGCACCACGCGCAAGGTCAATGTGACGGCCGATGGCGCGGCCTATTACGAGCGCATCGTGCAGGTGCTCGATACACTGGAAGAAATCGAAACGAGCTTGCCGCATGCCGCCGCCTTGCCGCGGGGCCAGTTGCGGGTGGACGTGCCCAGTCCGCTTGCCGCTTTGCTGCTGGTGCCGGCGCTGCCCACGTTTCATGCGCTGTATCCCGATATCGTGCTCGACATGGGCGCCAGCGACCGCATGGTCGACGTGATCGCCGACAATGTCGATTGCGTGATACGCGGCGGTGACATCACCGACCAGTCGCTGATGGCGCGTAAGCTGGCCGACCTGCCACTGGGCGTGTATGCGGCGCCGGCCTACCTGCAAAGGGTGGGCACGCCCTTGCATCCGCTGGACTTGCAGGACAGCGCGCACCGCATCGTGCGCTTTCGCTGGGCCAGCAGCGGCAACGGCTTTCCGTATGTGATGCACCGCGAGGGCCAGAGCGTCAAGATCCATGGCCAGTACGTGCTGTCGATCGACGACGGCAACGCCTACCTGGCGGCCGGGGTAGCGGGGCTGGGCGTGCTGTGGCTGCCCGATTACATGGCGCGGCCGCACGTGGCCAGGGGCGAGCTGCTGCCGCTGTTCGAAACATGGACGGTCGATCCCATGCCGCTCTATCTTGCCTATCCGCCGAACCGCCATGTCAGCAAGAAACTGCGCGTCTTTATCGATTGGGTGGTCGAATTGATGGCCCGGCATTCCGCCCGCCCAGTCGCCGTCACGGCAGTTGATTGACCCACAAGGGCGCCGACCAGACGATATTGCCGTCGTCCTGCGTCAGTCGCGCGTAATAGAAATGGGGGCCGGGCGCGGGCGTGACGGTGAGCTCGGCCTGGTCCGAGATGGGCGTGACGGAACCGTTGCCGCCCGGCACGCCGTGGAAGATGGCGACGGCCGCCGCCTGCCGCCCCGCGCTGTTGCTGAAGCTGGTGGCCAGGCGCAAGGGGCCGCGGTTGTCGAAACGCTCGCCCATCAGCTTGCCGTTGGCCGTGAACAGCAGCTGTGCGTGCTTGTCCATGGTGGCAAACACGCGGCGCGCGCGCAGCGCGTCGAGGAAGCTGTCGCGTGAAACGGACGTGCCAGCGGCCGGACCGGCCACCAGGACAGCCGTGCGGTTGCCATACGATGCGCCCCAGTTGGCGCAGTGGTTGTCCTGGTTGCTGCTGAAGGCCACGTGGTAGCCGGCCGCCAGGGCGCGGTTGCAGGCCGCCTCGTAATTGCTGCGCCGGGTCTCCGTTTCCGCGTCGTTCGTGGAAAACGCGGACGTATTCATGACTTCGCACAGCACCATGGCCGCGTCGCCGTCCGGCGTGTAGCCCAGCGGCTGGCCGTTGACGAGAAACTGGCCTGCATAGGCGGGATGATTGAATTGGCCGATCCAGCCCCTTTTGCGCATCAAGCTGTACAGGCCCGCGTAATCGCCCTTCGGCGTCTCGACATCGGCCAGCAGCTCGCCCTGGGCATTTTTTTCCCAGCCCAGCAACTGCCCGCTATTGATGATATTCAGGTGGCCGCCCTTGTTGATGACGCCCCATTCCATGCCGTACAGGGCCAGGAAACCCGGGTGGGCGGCCGAATACGCGGCCGCTTCGGCCAGGCCCGTCTGGTACAGGGCTATCGCTTCGGCAGGGGTGGCAGCGGCGTTGGTGCCGTCCGAGCCGTCGTACATGTGATTGTGCTCGGACGTCAGCAGGGCGTCGAGCCCGTGGTCTTGCGCATACTTGTAGGCATCGATGGGGCCGTAGGGCGCCGTTTGCGGGTCTTGCGCGCCATGGCAGGCGTCGAGCGCCGCGCCGCCGTCGCTGTGGCGCGTCTGGCTGTGCAGGTTGGCGTAGACGATGCGGTAGCCGGGCTGGCCTTCCAGGCCGGGCAGTTGTTGCAGGCCGGCCTGGAAGGCGCTCACCCTGGGCGCCGTGCTTGCACCGCGCTGCACCTGGATGTGCCACTGCTGTTCCACCTGCGCTTCATGCGGCGTGCCCGCGTCCGCCACCGCAAGCAGGCGTAACTGATACAAGCCGTCCTGTGCCAGCACGCGCCGTTCGCGCGCATCGGCGTCGGCGCGGCCATCCCAGGGCAGGTTCACGCTCTTGCCGCTGGCCCCCACCTGTTCCGTGCCCGACCAGCGCCGCAGCACGGTGCCTTGCGGGCCGGGGCCGGACAAGGTCAATGTCCAGCGCACGGCATGGGGGCGGCCTTCATCGGGATAGGTGAGCCGCACGATAAATGTGCGTGACTGCGTCGTCCGTGCACCGGCCGCGGCGTGAAAGGGCGCGACGACGGTGGCATCGAGCTCGCTGTGTTCCTTCGGCTCTTGCGCGGCGGCAGTGTTGCTCCACGCAATGAGCAATAGCCCGGCGCACGCACATGCCAGCCATGGCGGCCAGGGTGGCCGCCAGCGACGCCGCAGTGTCTGGACCATCGTGGCCTCCCGCTACTGCTTCAGATGGTAGTTAGACAAGAGTTGCCACTTGCTGGTTCCTGCATGCACCAGTAAGTGGCGTGCTTGCACCGCGATTGGCCATGATCTGGCGCAAACCTCGTATCGATAAGGGCGTTTGCCCGTGCGGCAAGCTGGCACGGCGCTTGCTAAACAGGAAGTACGGATCAACGGCGATCCCCTGAATAAACGCACAACGGTCCAACGACGGACCACATGGACAACGGCGTCCGCCCAGGCTGATTTTTCATCGGCGGGGGCGGGCGCCGTTTTGTTTTATCAACGGGATATTTCGGGAACCTATATGGCCAGCCAAAAAGCAACGAGCATCGCGCTCTTCTCCCTCGCCACGCCGCCCATGCGCGCATTTCACCTGACGTGGATGGCATTTTTCGTGTGTTTCTTCGCCTGGTTCGCCTGCGCTCCCCTGATGCCTGTCATCAAGGGCGAGTTCGGCCTTTCCTTGGCGCAAGTGGCCAACATCAATATCGCGGCCGTCGCCATCACCATCCTCGTGCGCCTGATCGTGGGGCCATTGTGTGACCGCTACGGCCCGCGCAAGACCTACACGGGCTTGCTGCTGCTGGGCGCCATTCCTGTGCTGGGCGTGGCCGCTTCGCAAAGCTATGAAAGCTTTCTGTTCTTCCGCCTGGGCATCGGCGCTGTCGGCGCCAGTTTTGTCATCACGCAATATCACACCTCCGTGATGTTCGCCCCGCGCGTTGTCGGCACGGCGAATGCGGCGGCTGCCGGCTGGGGCAATGCGGGCGGCGGCGCGGCGCAGGCGCTGATGCCACTGCTGCTCGGTGCCGTGGTCATGCTGGGCGTGTCCGAATCGCTGGGCTGGCGCGTGGCCCTGCTGGTGCCGGGCGTGCTGATGCTGGTGATGGCCGTTCTCTACTGGCGCTATACGCAGGATTGCCCTGAAGGCAATTACTCGGACTTGCGCGCCGCCGGCATCGCCATTGAGGGTGGAAAAAAGGGTGGCTGGGACAGCTTCAAGGCGGCCAGCTCCAACTACCGCGTGTGGCTGCTGTTCGTCACCTACGGCGCCTGCTTCGGCATCGAGATTTTCATTCACAACATCGCTGCCGTGTACTACGTCGACCATTTTGGCCTGTCCTTGAAATCGGCGGGCCTGGCCGCCGGCAGCTTCGGCTTGCTGGCCCTGTTTGCCCGCGCCCTGGGTGGCTGGATGTCCGACAAGCTGGCCTTGCGCGGCAACCTGAATAGCCGCGTGACCCTGCTGTTCATGCTGATGATCGGCGAAGGCGTTGGCCTGCTGTGGTTTGCCAAGGTCGACAGCGTCACCTGGGCCGTCATCGCCATGCTGGTCTTCGGCCTGTTCACCCACATGGCGTGCGGCGCCACCTACGCGCTGGTGCCTTTCATCGACAGCAAGGCACTGGGCGGCGTGGCCGGCATCATCGGCGCCGGCGGCAACGTGGGCGCCGTGGCGGCCGGTTTTCTGATGAAGGGCACGGGCGACATCCGCCAGACTCTGATCATCCTGAGCGCGCTGGTGGTGATCTCGGCCCTGTGCGCCATCGCCGTGCGTTTTACCCGAGAAGCGGCCGAACCGAACATGGCCGCGGCCTGAGGAGACAGTAATGACTCACCCTTTGAACATCGTCGTCCTTGGCCATGGCATGGTCGGGCATAAATTCCTTGAACGCCTGGCATTGGAAAACGCGCCGCACCTGTCAGTGACGGTCTTGTGCGAAGAGCCGCGCCCCGCCTACGACAGGGTGCACCTGTCCGAATTTTTCAGTGGCAAATCGGCCGACGACCTGTCCCTGGTGGCGCCCGGCTTTTTCGACAAGGGCAACGTTGTCCTGAAACTCAATGCGCGCGCCGTCTCGATCGACCGCGCGGCGAAAACCGTCACGGCCAGCACGGGCGAAGTGCTGGCCTACGACAAGCTGGTGTTCGCCACCGGCTCGACGCCATTCGTGCCGCCGCTGCCGGGCAAGGAGCGCGACGGCTGCTTCGTCTACCGCACCATCGAAGACCTGGAAGCCATGCTGGCCTGGGGCGGAAAGTCAAAAACGGGCGTGGTGATCGGCGGCGGACTGTTGGGCCTCGAATGCGCGAAAGCCTTGCGCGATTTGAAGCTGGACACCCACGTGGTGGAATTCGCGCCGCGCCTGATGGCCGTGCAGGTGGACGAGGGCGGCGCGCGCGTCCTGCGCCGCAAGATCGAGGAACTGGGCGTGACCGTGCACACGCAAAAGAACACCCTGGCCATCGTCGACGGCGAATCGGCCACGCACCGCATGCAGTTCGCCGACGGCAGCCATCTGGAAGCGGACATGATCGTCTTTTCGGCCGGCATCCGCCCGCGCGATGAACTGGCGCGCGCCTGCGGCCTGGACGTAGGACCGCGCGGCGGCATCGCCATCGACGACAGCTGCGTCACGTCCGATCCGGACATTTACGCGATCGGCGAATGCGCGCTGTGGGGCGGCCTGGTGTTCGGGCTGGTGGCGCCCGGCTACGAAATGGCCCGCATCGCGGCGCGCCATGTGCTGCAGGAAGAGGGCGAAGCCTCGTTCAAGGGCGCCGACATGAGCACCAAGCTCAAACTGATGGGCGTGGATGTGGCCAGCCTGGGCGACCCGCACGGCAATGCGCCGGGCAGCCGCTCCTACCAGTTCATGGATGAACGCAAGCAGATCTACAAGAAAATCGTCGTCTCCGATTGCGGAAAATACCTGCTGGGCGGCGTGATGGTGGGCGACGCCAGCGAGTACGGCACCTTGCTGCAGATGATGCTCAATAAGATCGAGCTGCCGGCATCCCCCGAATTCCTGATCCTGCCGCAGGCCGATGGCCAGCAAAAGGTGGGCCTGGGCGTGGACGCCTTGCCCGAGGCGGCGCAAATCTGCTCGTGCAATGATGTGTCGAAAGGCGCGCTGTGCGCGGCCGTCGCCGAGGGCGCCACCACCATAGCCGCCCTGAAAAGCTGCACCAAGGCGGGTACCGCGTGCGGCGGCTGCGTGCCTTTGGTCACGCAGATCATGAAGGCGGAAATGCAGAAGCAGGGCCTGATGGTGAACAACCACGTGTGCGAACACTTTGCGTACTCGCGCCAGGAATTGCACCACCTGGTGCGCGTGGGCAAAATCCGCAGCTTCGGCGAACTCCTGGGCGCGCATGGCCAGGGTCTCGGTTGCGACGTGTGCAAGCCTGTGGCGGCAAATATCCTCGCCTCGTGCTGGAACGATTTCGTGCTGTCTCCCGTACACGCCAGCCTGCAGGACAGTAATGATTACTTCCTCGGCAATATCCAGAAGGATGGCACGTACTCCGTCGTACCGCGCATGCCGGGCGGCGAAGTGACGGCCGATGGCCTGATTGCCGTGGGCATGGTGGCGAAAAAATATGGTCTCTATACGAAGATCACGGGCGGCCAGCGGGTCGACCTGTTCGGCGCGCGCGTCGATCAATTGCCGGCCATCTGGGAAGAACTGATCGCGGCCGGTTTCGAGTCGGGCCACGCCTACGGCAAGTCGCTGCGTACGGTGAAATCGTGCGTCGGCTCCACCTGGTGCCGCTACGGCGTGGCCGACAGCGTGGGCTTTGCAATCCAGCTGGAAAACCGCTACAAGGGCTTGCGCACGCCGCACAAGATCAAGTTCGGCGTCTCCGGCTGCACGCGCGAATGCGCCGAGGCGCAGGGCAAGGACATCGGCCTGATCGCCACGGAAAAGGGCTGGAACTTGTACGTGTGCGGCAATGGCGGCATGAAGCCGCGCCATGCGGAACTGATCGCCTCCGATCTCGATGAAGCCACGCTGGTGCGCTATGTCGACCGCTTCCTGATGTTTTACGTGCGCACGGCCGACCGCCTGCAGCGCACCAGCGTGTGGCGCGACAATCTGGAAGGGGGCCTCGATTACCTCAAGCGCGTCATCATCGACGACAGCCTGGGCATCGCCCACGAACTGGAAGCGGACATGCAGCACGTGGTCGACACCTACGCCTGCGAGTGGAAGGAAGCCGTTTCCAATCCCGCCGTGCGCCAGCGCTTCCGCCATTTCGTCAACAGCGAGAAGAGCGATGAAAACGTGGTGTTCGTCGAAGAGCGGGGCCAGATCCGGCCCGCCACCGAGATGGAACGCCGCAGCACCGTGATCCCCATCCTTGCCGTGGAGGCGTGAGCCATGAATGCGATGAATGAACTTTCCGGCGCCACTGCCGACAACTGGGTGGCCATCTGTCCCTTGGCCGATATCGTGCCCGACACGGGCGTATGCGCATTGCTGGGTGGCCGCCACGTGGCCGTGTTCCGCGTCGGCGATGCGGCGCCGCGTGTATACGCCATCGACAATATCGACCCGAATGCGGGCGCTTCCGTGCTGTCGCGGGGCCTGGTCGGCAGCATCGGCGAGCGCGTCGTGGTGGCGTCGCCGATCTACAAGCAGCACTTCGACCTGGCCAGCGGCGAGTGCATCGAAGCGCCCGAGCATTCGGTTGCCGCCTGGCCGGCGCGCGTGTTTGCCGACATGGTGTGGGTGGCCCTGTGAATCCGCCAGTCAAGGCAACTGCGCGTCCCTCGCTGGTCGTCGTCGGCAACGGCATGGCCGGCATGCGCACGGTCGAGGAACTCTTGAAACTCGCGCCGGACCTGTACGACATCACCGTGTTCGGCGCCGAACCGCACGGCAATTACAACCGCATCCTGCTGTCTCCCGTGCTGGCAGGCGAAAAGTCGGTGGACGACATCATGCTGCACACGCGCGACTGGTATGCGCAGCATGGCATCGCCCTGCACGCGGGCGACCCCGTCGTGCGCATCGACCGCAAGGCGCGCAAGGTAGAGGCGCTGTCGGGCATCACGGTGGCCTACGACCGCCTGCTGCTGGCCACCGGTTCCACGCCGTTCATCGTGCCCGTGCCGGGCCACGAACTGCCCGGCGTGATCGGTTTTCGCGATATCAGCGACGTCGACACCATGCTGCAAACGGCGCGCACGCACCGCCACGCGGTGGTCATCGGCGGCGGCTTGCTGGGACTGGAAGCGGCCAACGGCTTGCAGCGCCAGGGCATGGATGTCACCGTCGTGCACATGAGCGGCGCCTTGATGAACCAGCAGCTGGACGCACCCGCATCGATGCTGCTGAAAACGGCGCTGGAAGCGCGCGGCCTGCGTTTCCTGATGCACGCGCAAACGTCCGCCATCATCGGCAGCACCCGCGTGGAAGGCGTGCAGTTTGCGGACGGCAGCAGCATCCCCGCCGACCTGGTGGTGATGACGGCCGGCGTGCGCCCGAACATCGCGCTGGCGCAAGCGGCCGGCCTGCACTGCGAACGGGCCATCGTCGTTGACGATTGCCTGCAAAGCTACGACCCGCGCGTGTACGCCGTGGGCGAATGCGTGCAGCACCGGCGCGCCACGTTTGGCCTGGTCGCGCCCATCTGGGAGCAGGCGCGCGTGTGCGGCGCCCACCTGGCCGGCGCAGGGCACCGCCGCTACGTGCAGCAGGCCAGCGCCACCAAATTGAAAGTGACGGGCATCGACCTGTATTCGGCCGGCGACATCATCGGCGGCGAGGGCAGTGAAGACCTGGTGCTGCGCGATCCGCGCCGCGGCGTCTACAAGCGCCTGGTGGTGCAGGGCAGCCGCCTGGCTGGCGCCGTGCTGTATGGCGACGTGCAGGACGGCCCCTGGTATTTCGACCTGATCCAGCAGCGCCGCGACATCAGCAAGCTGCGCGCCCATTTATTGTTTGGCCAGGCGCTGTGCGCCCAGGCCGCCTGACAGCGACCAACAGGATACGCCCATGACAAGCTGCACGCCCGTGAAAACCACTTGCCCGTATTGCGGCGTCGGCTGCGGCGTGGAAGCGACACGCCTGCCCGACGGCGCCATCCGCATTGCCGGCGATGCCACTCACCCTGCCAATCTGGGCAAGCTGTGCGTGAAAGGCTCTGCCCTCGGCGACACGCTGGACCTCGACAAGCGTTTGCTGCAACCGCAGGTGCGCGTCGATGGCGTGCTGCGGCGCGCTTCCTGGGATGCCGCGCTGGACCAGGTGGCCGGCGGCTTGCGCGCCATCATCGACAAGCACGGCCCCGACGCCGTCGCCTTGTACGTCTCGGGTCAGCTGCTGACGGAAGACTATTACATCGCCAACAAATTCATGAAGGGTTATGTGGGCAGCGCGAATATCGACACCAATTCGCGCCTGTGCATGTCGTCGGCCGTGGCCGGCCACAAGCGGGCGTTCGGCGAAGATATCGTGCCCGGCTGCTATGAAGACCTGGAACTGGCCGACATGGTGGTGCTGGTGGGCTCGAACACGGCCTGGTGCCACCCGATCCTGTTCCAGCGCATCGCCCGCATCCGCGAAACCCGGCCGGAGATGAAACTGGTGGTGATCGACCCGCGCCGCACGGCCACCTGCGAGCTGGCCGACCTGCACCTGCCCGTGAAACCGGGCACCGACGTGTGGCTGTTCAACGGGCTATTGTGCTACCTGGCGCGCGAAGGCGTGATCGCCGATGCTTTCGTCACGCGCCACAGCAGCGGCCTCGATGAGGCGCTGGCGGCCGCCCATGTCGACTGCTCCGATCCCTTGCAGGTGGCGAAAATCTGCAAGGTCGACCCGCAAGCCTTGCTGGCGTTCTACCAGGCGTTTGCCGCCACGCGCAAGGTCGTCACGGCCTTTTCGCAGGGCGTGAATCAGTCGTCTTCCGGCACGGACAAGGTCAACAGCATCATCAACTGCCACCTGGCGACGGGGCGCATCGGCCAGCCCGGCATGGGTCCGTTTTCCCTCACGGGCCAGCCGAACGCCATGGGCGGGCGCGAAGTGGGCGGCCTGGCCAACATGCTGGCGGCGCACCTGGATCTCGACAAGCCGGCACACCGCGAGACCGTGCAAACCTTCTGGGACTCTCCGCGCATGGCCGACAAGCCTGGCCTGAAGGCGGTGGAGCTGTTCCACGCCATCGAGGCGGGCAAGGTCAAGGCCGTGTGGATCATCGCCACCAATCCCCTCGTCAGCATGCCGGACGCCGACCAGGTGCGCCGCGCGCTGGCCAAGTGCGAACTGGTGGTGGTGTCGGACATCAGCACCGGGTCGGACACGAACGCGCATGCCGACGTGCTGCTGCCGGCCCTGGGCTGGGGCGAAAAGGATGGCACGGTGACCAATTCCGAGCGCCGCATCTCGCGCCAGCGGGCCTTCTTGCCGGCGCCCGGCGAAGCGCGCGCCGACTGGGACGTGCTGTGCGACGTGGCGCGCCGCATGGGTTATCCCGGCTTCGATTTCACGGCGTCGCAAGCCATCTTCGACGAACACGCGCGCCTGTCCGCCTTCCGCAACGAAGGGGCCACAAAGCGCCTGTTCAACCTGGGCCACCTGACCGGCCGGGATGCGGCGCGCTACGACGCCCTGGCGCCGCAGCAGTGGCCGCAGGACCAGGCGCGCCTGTTCGGCGACGGCCGCTTCGCACATGCGGACGGCCGCGCGCGCTTCGTGCCGACGGCGCCGCGCGCGCCGCGCAACATGCCCGACGAGGACTACCCGCTTATCCTGAATACGGGCCGGGTGCGCGACCAGTGGCATACGATGACGCGCACGGGCAAGGCGGCGAAACTGTCGGGCCATATCGCCGAAGCGTTCATCGATATCCACCCGCAGGATGCGCTGCTGTACAGCGTGCGCGAAGGCGAGCTGGCGCGCGTGTCCAGCGCCTGGGGCGCGATGGTGGCGAGGGTCGTGCATGGCGGCGGCATCGCGCGCGGCCAGGTCTTCGTGCCGATCCACTGGAGCGACGCGAATGCATCGGACGCGCGCGTGGGCGCCGTCGTCAATCCCGTCGTCGACCCCGTCTCGGGCGAACCCGAATTCAAGCATACGCCCGTGCGCATCGAGCAGTTCCGCGTACACTGGCATGCGTTCGTGTTGAGCCGCACGCCCTTGGACCTGGACGGCGTGGCGCATTGGACGCGCATCCAGGGCGAGCAGTTCCTGCGCTACGAGCTGGCCGGCCGCCAGCGCATCGATGACCTGGGCGCCTGGGCGCGCGCGTTGTTCGGCGTTACGGACGACAACGCGGACTGGCTCGATTACGCGGACGCCAGCGCCGGCGTGTACCGCGCCGTGCACCTGGACGAGGGACGCATCGCGCAATGCGTGTATGTCTCGCCGCGGCCAGACCTGCCGTCGCGCAGCTGGCTGGCGGGCCTGTTCGCGCATGCGCAAATGGATGCGGCGGACCGCGCCGGCGTGCTGCTGGGCCAGCCCATCGGCAAGGGCGTGGACGCCGGTCCTACCGTGTGCTCGTGCTTTGGCGTGGGGCGCAACACCATTTGCGCCGCCATCCGGGAGCAAAAATTGACGACGACGGCGCAGGTGACGGCCTGCGTCAAGGCGGGCGGCAATTGCGGCTCTTGCGTGCCGGAGATACGACAGTTGCTGCTTGAGGCGCGCAGCGCTGCCTGATCATCTGTCCTTTCCTGCGCGGCTTTGTTATATTGCCAGCTCTACAAGGAGAGAGGCAGTGTGATGACAGCAGGACAACACGACACGGTCTGGCTGACGGGCTTGAGCGGCGCCGGCAAGTCCAGCATCGCCGACGCGCTGGCGCGCCGGCTCAAGGCGCAGGGCCGCGCCGTGGCGGTGCTTGACGGCGACCAGCTGCGCCACGGCTTGAACCGCGACCTCGGTTTTACGCCGGAAGACCGGCATGAAAACATCCGCCGCGCGGCCGAAGTGGCGTGCCTGATGAACGGGGCGGGCCTGACCGTCATCGCCGCCTTCATCTCCCCGTACCGCGCCGACCGGGCCATGGCCGCCGCCATCATCGGCGCGGCGCATTTCATTGAAGTCCACGTCAGCACGCCGCTGGCCACATGCGAGGCGCGCGATCCCAAGGGCCTGTATGCAAAGGCGCGCGCGGGGCAGCTCGCGCAATTCACGGGCGTTTCCTCGCCTTACGAAGCGCCGCTGGCGGCCGCGCTGACCCTGGATACGGGCGTCCTGGCGCTGGACGAGTCGGTCGAGCGCCTGTGCCGGCATTTGCAGCGGCGGATGTGACGGCATGACGGCGACAAGGGATACATTGCGTAAATGGCTGCGCCGGCGCCTGCCAGCCAGCCTGAAAGCGCGCATGAGCATGGTCGTCTTCCTGCTCGTGCTGGGCGCGGTCGCTTCGCTGGCGCTGGCCACCCTGGCCGTGGCCGAGCGCGGCATGCGCGACGTGATGGGGCGCCAGCAGTACGTGTCGCTGGCCAGCGCCGCCGTCTTCATCGACGAGGAACTCGGCGCGAAGCGCAATGTGCTGCGCGCGATGGCGGACAGCCTGGCGGCCGGCGGCGCGCACGACGGCGCCAGCCTGCAGCGCTTCCTGGCCGCGCAAACAGTGCTGAGCAAGGAGTTCTATTCGGCCGGCGTGGTCGGTGTCGACGGTTTTGTGCTGGCCAGCGTGAGTCCCTTCAAGCCGCAGGCGGGGTTGAACGTGAAGGGGCGTCCCTACTTTGAACAGACGCTGGCGACGCGGCGCTCCGTGATTTCCGCGCCGCTCAACGGCAGTATTTCCGGCATGCCCATCGTGGTGGTGACGCAGCCCGTGTTCGACGCGCAGGGCGGCGTGCGCTATGTGCTGGCGGCCAGCGTCAACCTGCGCCAGCCCGATTTCCTCGGCCGTCTCGGTTCGCTCAAGCCTGGCCCGGGCGGCTACCTGTACATCATGACCAGCGAGGGCGTCATCGTCGAGCACCCCGACAAGTCGCGCATCATGCAGCATATCGAAGCCCATGGCCCCGTCAGCGTGCCCACGCGGCGCGCCATGCAGGGCTATGAGGGCTGGATGACGGGCACCACCACGCAAGGCATCGATGCCCTGTTCGCCTACCACCGCATCGCCTCGACGGGCTGGATACTGGCGTCCGTGTATCCGATGAGCGAAGCCTTCGCGCCGCTGCACGCCATCCGCAGCAAGATCCTGCTGGCCGCCGTGCTGCTGGCCGCGCTGGCGGGGCTGGCCGGCTGGCGCGTGGTGCTGCGCCTGTTGCAGCCGTTGGCGCGCTTGCGCCACCAGGTGCATGAGATCCGCCGCCATCGCCTGGGTATCGACGTGCTGCAAATCGAGCGGCGCGACGAGATTGGCGACTTGAGCCGCGATTTTTACTCGCTGGTGGCCGAGCGCGAAATGGCCGAGGCGCAGACGCGCGACAGCGAGCGGCGCCTGAAGCTGCTGACGGACCACGTACCCGTGGTGATCGTCTACATCGACCGCGAGCACCGCTACCAGTTCATCAACGCGACGTTTGAAAAATGGTTCGGTACGTCGCAGCAGGAAAGCCTGATGCAGTCGATGCGCGAGGTGCTGGGCGAGGAAGCCTACCAGCTGCGCGAGCAATACCTGCTGCGCGCCTTCGCGGGCGAGGAGGTCGAGTATGAATTTACCATCGATGGCGAGGGGGACGCCGGCCGGCGCGCCTTCCAGACCAGTTACGTGCCCGACGTGGGCGAGAGCGGCGCAGTGGAAGGCGTGTATGGCCTGATTCACGAAATCACGAAGACCAAGGCGATGCACACGGCGCTGCAGTTTGCCGCCGCCACCGACACCCTGACGGGCATCGCCAACCGCCGCCGCTTCGACGAGCAGCTGGCGCAAAGCATGCAGCGCACGCGGGCCACGCGCGCGCCGATGGCGCTCGCCTATCTCGATATCGACCGTTTCAAGGCCATCAACGACAGCCTGGGACACAAGGCGGGCGACGAGGTGCTGAAGGAATTCGCCGCGCGCCTGGTGCGCAGCGTGCGCGCCAGCGACCTGGTGGCGCGCCTGGCAGGCGATGAATTCGTGATCATTCTCGAAGGCGTGAACGGCGCGGCCGAAGTGCGCCAGGTTGGCGCCAAGATCATCGACGCCATCCGCCAGCCCTTCGAGCTGGCCAGCGGCCCGCTGCCGGTGACGACCAGCATCGGCATCGCCATCTTCCGCGAAGGCGGGCTGACGGCGGCGCAGTTGCTGGACCTGGCCGACCAGGCCCTGTACGCCGCCAAGGGGCAGGGCCGCGATGGCGTGGCGCTGCTCGAGGCGGCGCCGTAGCGACTACAGGGTGGCAGTCCAGTGGTCGAGCTGCTGCGTGGTGGCCGTCACGCCGCCGCACACGATGACGAGCACATTGCGGTAGGGCGCCAGTTCCGGCGCCTTGCAGTAGACGGCCGCCAGCGCCGCGCCGCAGGCCGGCTCCACCACCAGGCGCTGGTCGCTGATAAAACGCTGGCAGGCGTCGACGGCGGCCCGGTCCGACACCACCACGCTGTGCAGCCGGCGCGTCTGGCTGATGGCGTATGCCTGCGCGCACACCTGGCGCGCGGCCAGCGACGTGGCGATGCTCGTCACGGCGGGCAGGGCCACGTGTTCGCGCGCGGCCACGGCCGCCGCCAGCGAGGCGGCGCCTTGCGTTTCCACGGCCACGATGGCCACGTCATCCCAGCCGTTGCGCTGCAAGCCTTCGGCCACGCCCGCCAGCAGGCCGCCGCCGCCCACCGACAGCACCACGGCGTCCGGTTTCAGGCCCGCGCTGGCCACTTCATCGATCATGCCGGCATGGCCCTGCCACAGCAGCGGGTCGTCGAACGGGTGCAAAAAGGCGTCCTGCGGCGTGAGCATGGATTGCGCCAGGGCGTTCGCTTCCTGCCAGGCGGCGCCGTGCACGATGACTTCGGCGCCTTCCTGCGCGATCAGGGCCTTGGCCCGTTCGCTCGTCGTTTCCGGCACGACGACGATGACGGGAATGTTCAGCTGGCGTCCCGCATAGGCGACGGCGATGCCGGCATTGCCGCCGGAAGAGGAGATGAAACGGCTGGCGCCGCGCCGCGCGTATTCTTCGCAGGCCAGGCCGATGCCGCGGATCTTGAAGGAGCCGGGCGGCTGCAAGGCTTCGAGCTTGAGCCAGATGGCGCGTTCGCTGTGCAGGCTCAGCGCGCGCGAGTTGAGCAAGGGAGTTTCGATGTGCAGGGCCATGCGTGTTCCTGTTAAACAGTCAGGCCAGCATCATAGCCGAAGCACGCGCGCCGCCGCGTCACCCTTGCCGTATGTGTTACTGCTGTCAGTTCAGCGGGGCGCTCTTGAGCTGGTGCGTGCGCGCCACTTCCTTCATCGCTTCGAGCAGGTCGTCGCGCAGCTGGCGCGGCAGCTTGCCGAAGAATTCCTCGTCGTTCTGGTCGGCCATCTCGGCCAGCACAGGTACCAGCGCTTCGCCTTCCGTCGTCAGTTCGATCGAGTGCTGGCGGCGGTCGGCCAGCAGGATCGATTTGCTGACCATGCCCTTGCTTTCCAGGCGGTCGATCAGTTTCGAGACGGCGCCCTTGCTCATGCCGGACACTTGCGCCAGCACCGTGGGCGAGGTGCAGCCCAGGCGGAACATTTCGCGCAGCACCACCCATTCGGACACGGTCACGCCATTGGCTTCGGCTTTCTTCTGGAAGCTGTGGGAAACGTGGTTGGAAACGAAACGCAGCCAGTAACCGAGGTGGGCTTCCAGCTCGCTGACGGGGACGCTGTTGGGATGGGCGGCTTGCGGCATGGCGGCCGATTCAAAATTATGGCTCATTTCTCTTCCTTCACTGGGCGGCGTTGCCGGCATGGTTAAGGCCTTCACGCTTGCTGTCGAGTGGTTTGTTTGGGAACAATCATCGTACTTGAGGTATTTTTAACACTGTTTTCACAGGAAAACACTCAGCGGCAAAGAGTTTTTCCTTTTTTCTTGCTCTAGGTGCATAAAAAGCAATATCAAGCAAATAATCGTATTGCTAGAGAGGAAGATTAAAAAAATAACTCATGTTGCATCAATGGTAACAGCATTTTTGCCGAATTGATAAACATTTCATATCATTCTGTATGCTGGCCCACACAAGACGTATTGCCCACGCGACAGGGCGAGGTTTTCCCGCAGAAATGCAGCCCGCTCAGCCCAGCACCACTTTCACGCCCGCTTCGCGCAGCACTTCGGCAAAGCGGGGCGGCGGTGGCGCATCCGTAAACAAGATGTCGACTTGCGCCAGGTCGGCCAGGCGCACCAGTGCCTTGCGGCCGAATTTATGCTGGTCGGCCACCAGCCACACTTCGCGCGACTGTTCGATGATGGCTTGCGCCACTTTCACTTCGCGCGCGTCGAAGTCGCGCAGGCTGCCGTCCTCGTCGATGCTGGAAATGCCGATGATGCCGATGTCGACCTTGAACTGGCGGATGAAGTCGATGGTGGCTTCGCCCACGATGCCGCGGTCGCGCCCGCGCACCACGCCGCCGGCCACGATGACTTCGCAGGCCGCGTTGTCGGCCAGGATGGCGGCCACGTTCAGGTTGTTCGTCACCACGTGCAAGCCCGTGTGCCGGCCCAGCGCGCGGGCCACTTCCTCGGTCGTCGTGCCGATATTGATCAGCAACGAACAGCCGTGCGGCACTTGCGCGGCGACGGCGGCCGCGATGCGCCGCTTGGCGTCGCTGTTGAACACTTGCCGCTGGCTGTAATCGATGTTTTCCACGGACGAGGGCAAGCCCACGCCGCCGTGGTAGCGGGCCAGCAGGCGCGCTTCTTCCATCTGCTTGACGTCGCGGCGCACGGTTTGCGGCGTCACGTCCAGCTGCTGGGCCAGCTCTTCGACGGACATGGTGACCTTCTGGCGCACCACTTCTAGCAGGCGGCGCTGGCGGGGATTCAAGATCATGGTGCTCTCTTTAAAAATCACAAAACGAACAAAAACGAACAAATAGTACTAAAAATATGTTGCTATGGGTTCGTATTCTGGCGTAACCTTATTCATATTGCATGCGTATTACGAAATGGTGATCTTAACGACAGTCGCCGGCGATGCCTAGTCTTTCCGCGCCGGCGTGTCCCCGACAGACATGGAGTCCCGATGGCCGTAGCACAACAGGGTGTGGAGACAGCGATCAAATGCGACGTGCTGGTGGTCGGCGGCGGCATCAATGGCGCCGGCATCGCGCGCGACGCGGCGGGACGGGGCTTGTCCGTGGTGCTGTGCGAAAAGGACGACCTGGCTTCCCACACCTCGTCCGCTTCCACCAAGCTGATACATGGCGGCCTGCGCTACCTCGAATACTATGAATTCGGCCTCGTGCGCAAGGCGCTGATCGAGCGCGAAGTGCTGCTGCGCTCGGCGCCGCACATCATGTGGCCGCTGCGCTTCGTCATGCCGCACGCGAAAGGGCAGCGCCCGGCCTGGCTGATACGCGCCGGCCTGTTCCTCTACGACATGCTGGCGAAGCGGGAAATCCTGCCGGCCTCCAGCGGCATCGACCTGACGCGCCATGCGGCCGGCAAACCCTTGAAACCCGAATTCAAGCGCGGTTTCGTGTATTCCGACGGTTGGGTCGACGATGCGCGCCTGGTGGTGCTGAACGCCATCGACGCGGCCGACAACGGCGCGCACGTGCTGACGCGCACGCGCTGCACGATGCTGGCGCGCGAAGGCGAGGGGGAGGGCGCTTCTTGGCTGGCCACCTTGCAGCACGCCAGCGGCAGGCAGACGACCGTGCGTGCGCGCAGCGTCGTCAATGCGGCCGGGCCGTGGACGGCCGAGTTCCTGCAGCAGGCGGCGCCGGGCGGGCAGGGCCGGCATTTGCGCCTGATCAAGGGCAGCCATATCGTCGTCAAGCGCCTGTTCGAGCATGATCACGCGTATATCTTCCAGCATCCGGACGGGCGCATCGTGTTTGCCATTCCGTATGAGCACGATTTCACCCTGATCGGCACCACTGACCTCGACTACCAAGGCGACCGTGGCAAGGTGGAAATCGATGACGAGGAAATTCGTTACTTGTGCGAGCTTTCCAGTTACTATTTCAGCAAGCCCATTGTGCCGGCCGACGTGGTCTGGACGTATGCGGGCGTGCGTCCGCTGGTGGAAGATGCGGCGGCCGACGCCAAGGCCGTCACGCGCGATTACCGCTTCGAGCTGGACCAGGAAGGGGCGCCGCTGCTGAGTATTTTCGGCGGCAAGATCACGACTTTCCGCAAGCTGGCCGAGGAAGCGATGGACATGCTGGCGCCCTTGCTGGGCAACGCACGTCCGGCCTGGACGCAGCAGGCTTGCCTGCCCGGCGGGGACGTGTATGGCGCCGTGCCGCAGAACCGGGCCGTGCGCGAGTTCGGCCAGTTCGTGCAAGGCTTGCAGCGCGAATATGCGTGGCTGCCGGCGGCGCTGGTGGCGCGCTATGCACGCGCCTACGGCACGCGCATCCATGTGCTGCTCGATGGCAGGGCGGACGTGGCGGCCATGGGCGAGGAAATTGCCGCCGGCCTGTACGCGGCGGAAGTGGACTATTTGCGGCGCCATGAATGGGCCGTCGGCGCGCCCGACATCCTGTGGCGGCGCTCCAAGCTGGGCTTGCACCTGCCGCGCGAGACGGCGGACACGCTCGACGCCTGGTTGTTGCAGCACCCGTTGTCGCAGTAAGACGGACACGTTGGCGACCGCGCCCCGCAGAGGGTGCGGCGAAGAATAAGAAACCATCACTGGAGGAGAAGCGCGTGCAACTGGTACTGGACAAGATCAGCAGGAAGCAGGGGGCTGACGACTTTTTATATCCGATGTCGCTGGCCTTGGTGCCGGGCGCCATCAACGTCTTGCTGGGCACGACACGTGCCGGCAAGACGACCCTGATGCGCGTGATGGCGGGCCTGGACAAGCCCAGCGGGGGCACCGTGACGGCCGATGGCGTCGACGTGACGGGCGTGCCCGTCAGTAAACGCAACCTGGCCATGGTGTACCAGCAATTCATCAACTATCCGGCTTTCACCGTCTATGACAATATCGCCTCGCCCTTGCGCTTGCGCAAGGTGCCGGAGGAGCAGATACGCACGAAAGTGCTGGCGCTGGCCGAGCGCCTGCACATCACGCCGTATCTGCAGCGCACGCCCGGAGAATTGTCGGGCGGCCAGCAGCAGCGCACGGCGCTGGGGCGCGCGCTGATCAAGGATGCGTCGCTGCTGCTGCTCGACGAGCCACTCGTCAATCTCGACTACAAATTGCGCGAGGAATTGCGCCGCGAATTGACGGAACTGTTTTCCATTGGCAGCACGACGGTTGTGTACGCGACCACGGAACCGCTGGAAGCGCTGCAGCTGGGCGGCCACGTGGCCGTGCTGCACGAGGGACGATTGCTGCAGCAGGGGCCGACCCTGGACGTCTTCAACGCCCCCAACTCCATCGACGTGGCGCGCACCTTCAGCGACCCGCCCATCAACCTGATCCCCGCCCGCGTGGATGCTGCCGGCGTGGCGCAGGCGGCCGATGGCCTGTCGATCCGCCTGAGCGGCGCGCAGCGCGCCCGCCTGGGTAGCAGCACGGAGGTGATCCTCGGCGTGCGCGCGCACAGCCTGCATCTCTCGCCGCAGTCCGATGGCGACGTGGCCATCGCAGCTACGGTGGATCTGGCGGAAATCAGCGGCTCGGAAACCTACGTGCATGCGCGCCGGGGCGACTTGGCCCTGGTGGCGCAGCTCGGCGGCGTGCACAACCTGGAGATTGGCAGCGCCTGCACCGTGTATTGCCAGCCGCATGCCTTGCTGATCTTTGCCAGCGATGGCGGCCTGCTGTTCGCTCCTGCGCAAGGAGGGGCATGACATGGCGCGCATCGAACTGGTCGACCTGGCCCACGCCTACAAACCGAACCCGACGGCCCCCGCCGACTATGCGCTGCGGCCGATGAGCATGGCGTGGCATGACGGCGGCGCCTACGCCTTGCTGGGGCCGTCCGGCTGCGGCAAGACGACCTTGCTCAACATTATCTCCGGCCTGGTCAAGCCGTCGCATGGCAAGGTGCTGTTCGATGGCAAGGACGTGACGCAACTGCCGACCGAGGCGCGCAATATCGCGCAAGTGTTCCAGTTTCCCGTCATCTACGACACCATGACCGTGCACGACAACCTGGCGTTTCCGCTGCGCAATCGCGGCTGGAAAGAGATCGAGGTGAAAAAGCGCGTGCAGCAGGTGGCGCAGATGCTGGAATTGACGGGCGACTTGAAATTGCGCGCCAGCGGCTTGTCCGTGGACGCCAAGCAAAAGATTTCGCTGGGACGGGGCCTCGTGCGCCCCGACGTGGCGGCCGTGCTGTTCGACGAACCGCTGACGGTGATCGATCCGCATCTGAAATGGCTGCTGCGCAGAAAGTTGAAGGAAATCCACCACGAACTGAAATTGTCCCTGATCTACGTCACGCACGACCAGGTGGAAGCCTTGACCTTTGCCGACCAGGTGGTCGTCATGACGCAGGGCGAAGTGGTGCAGACGGGCAGCGCGCAAGCGCTGTTCGAGGAGCCCGAGCACACGTTTGTCGGCTATTTCATCGGCAACCCGGGCATGAACTTGCTCGATTGCACTCTGGACGATGGCGGCGTGCGCGTGGCGGGACAGCTACTGGCCGTGTCCGCTGACGCCCGTGCGGCGCTGTCTGGCGCGCAAGGGAAGATCACGGTGGGCGTGCGGCCGGAATTCGTCGAATGCCTGGCGGTGGGTGAGGGCGGCGAGGCAAGTGATCACTGCCTGGACGCCACGGTCACGGCCGTGCGCAATATGGGCACGCATTACCTGGCGGAATTTCAGCTGGGCGGCGCGACGGTGGCGGCCAAGCTGCGCGCCATCGACGCCGTCGCCGGGAATGCTGTGCGGCTGCGCTTTCCGCCGCAACGCACCCTTTACTATGTCAACGATAAGCGGGTGGCCTGATGATACATAACGGTAAAACCGATAACAACCGCCGCGCCTGGCTGCTGATCCTGCCCGTGCTGCTGTGCGTGGCCTTTTCCGCCATCCTGCCCCTGATGACGGTGGTCAATTATTCCGTGCAGGATATCCTGAGCCCCACGCAAAAGGTGTTTGTGGGCACCGAATGGTTCCGCATGGTCATGCTGGACGGCGACTTGCACAGCGCCTTGCTGCGCCAGTTGCTGTTTTCCGGCTCCGTGCTGGCCATCCAGATTCCGCTGGGCATTTTGATCGCCCTGTGCATGCCGGCCGACGGCTGGAAGGCGTCCCTCGCCTTGGTGCTGATCGCGCTACCCCTCTTGATACCCTGGAACGTGGTGGGCACCATCTGGCAAATTTTTGGCCGCGGCGACATCGGCCTGATGGGCTACACCCTGAACCAGCTGGGCTTTGACTACAACTACAACGGCAATTCGCTCGACGCGTGGCTGACGGTGATGGTGATGGATATCTGGCATTGGACGCCGCTCGTCGTGCTGCTGTGCTATGCGGGCTTGCGCGCCATTCCCGACGCGTACTACCAGGCGGCGCGTATCGACGGCGCCTCGCGCCTGGCCGTGTTCCGCTACATCCAGCTGCCGAAACTGCGCAATGTGCTGATGATCGCTGTCTTGCTGCGCTTCATGGACAGTTTCATGATCTACACGGAACCGTTCGTGCTGACGGGCGGCGGTCCCGGCAATGCCACCACCTTTTTGTCGCAATACCTGACGCAAAAGGCCGTGGGCCAGTTCGACCTGGGGCCGGCGTCCGCGTTTTCCCTGATCTATTTCCTCATCATCCTGCTGTTCTGCTTTGTGTTGTACACGTGGATGCAGCGCGTTGGCACGGGAGACCAGAAATGATGCACAAGAAAATGAGCAGCACCATCCTCGTCGTCTTTCTGCTCGCGTCCCTGTTACCCATCTACTGGATGCTCAACATGTCGCTCAAGACCAACGAGGAAATCGTCGGCGTCTTGAGTCTGTGGCCGCAGCAGCTGACGTTCGCCAACTACCACACGATTTTTACCGACCGCTCCTGGTACAGCGGCTACATCAATTCCATGATTTACGTGGCCTTGAACATGGTGATGTCGGTCACGGTCGCCTTGCCGGCCGCGTATGCTTTCTCGCGCTACAACTTTGTCGGCGATAAACATTTGTTCTTCTGGCTCTTGACCAACCGCATGACGCCGCCCGCCGTCTTCCTCGTGCCCTTCTTCCAGCTGTATTCCACGGTTGGCCTGATGGATACGCACCTGGCCGTGGCGCTGGCGCACATGGTCTTCAACGTGCCGCTGGCCGTGTGGATACTGGAAGGTTTCATGTCCGGCGTGCCCAAGGAAATCGACGAGACGGCATATATCGACGGCTACAGCTTTCCCCGCTTCTTCATCCGCATCTTCTTGCCGATGATTAAGTCGGGCGTGGGCGTGACGGCTTTCTTCTGCTTCATGTTCAGCTGGGTGGAACTGTTGCTGGCGCGCACCTTGACCTCTGTCAATGCCAAGCCGATCGCCGCCACCATGACGCGCACGGTGTCGGCGGCCGGCATGGACTGGGGCGTGCTGGCGGCCGCGGGCGTGCTGACCATCGTGCCCGGCGCGCTGGTGATCTGGTTCGTGCGGCATTACATTGCCAAGGGTTTCGCGATGGGGAGGGTGTGACATGGAAAATACCGATAGCACAGCCAGCCTGTTCGGCTGGATGGCGTGGACGCCGGAAGTGGCCATTTTCTTTATTTGCATCGGCTTGATGCTGGCCGGCATGACGGTGTGGCAAATCCGTTCGCCCAGCATCGAGCGCAAGGGTTTTCTGCCCATGCCGACGACGCGCGGCGACCGTTTGTTCATCGGCTTGCTCACGGCGGCCTATGTGAACCTGGCGTGGGCGGGGTTTACGGAAATGCAGCAGGCGATAGGGGCTGCCATCAGTTTTGTGTTGTTGTTGATTGTCATGCGTTGGGGATAACCGGCTTGCCGGTGTTGATGGATGCCGTACCGCCAGCAGGCGGCCGGTAAAAACTATAAAAGGAGATTCACGATGAAATTGAAGTTCACGGTCTTCGCGGCTGCGGCCATGCTCGTGTCGAATGCGGCCCTGGCCGACGCCAAGCAGGCGCAAACCTGGATCGACAAGGAATTCCAGCCATCCAGCCTGAGCAAGCAGCAACAGCTTGCTGAAATGAAGTGGTTCATCGATGCGGCGGCCAAGCTGAAAGCCAAGGGCATCAAGGAAATTTCCGTGGTCTCGGAAACCATCGACACCCACGTCTACGAATCGAAGACCCTGGCCAAGGCTTTCGAGGAAATCACGGGCATCAAGGTGCGCCACGACATCATCCAGGAAGGCGACGTGGTAGAAAAGCTGCAAACCTCCATGCAGTCCGGCAAGAGCATCTATGACGGCTGGATTTCCGATTCCGACCTGATCGGCACCCACTACCGCTATGGCGCCGTCGAACCGCTGTCCGACTACATGGCGGCCAAGGGCAAGGAATTTACCAATCCTGGCCTGGACCTGAAAGATTTCATCGGCATCAGCTTTACGACGGCGCCGGACGGCAAGGTCTATCAATTGCCCGATCAGCAATTCGCCAACCTGTACTGGTTCCGCGCCGACTGGTTTGCGCGCAAGGATTTGCAAGCCAAGTTCAAGGCCAAATATGGCTACGAGCTGGGTGTGCCGCAAAACTGGTCTGCGTATGAAGACATCGCCGATTTCTTCACGAATGACGTGAAGGAACTGGACGGCAAGAAAGTGTATGGCCACATGGATTACGGCAAGAAAGATCCTTCGCTGGGCTGGCGCTTCACCGATGCGTGGCTGTCGATGGCTGGCGCGGCCGACAAGGGCATTCCGAACGGCATGCCCGTCGACGAGTGGGGCATCAAGGTGGCGGCCGACAAGTGCACGCCCGTGGGCGCGTCCATGTCGCGCGGCGGCGCCACCAATTCCCCGGCGGCCGTCTTTGCGCTGACGAAATACATCGACTGGATGAAGAAATACGCGCCGCCGCAAGCGAACGGTATGAATTTCTCGGAATCGGGTCCCGTGCCGGCGCAGGGCGAAATCGCCCAGCAAATCTTCTGGTACACGGCATTTACGGCCGGCATGACGAAACCGGGCTTGCCAGTGGTCAACAAGGACGGCACGCCAAAATGGCGCATGGCGCCGTCGCCGCACGGCCCGTACTGGAAAGAGGGCATGCAGAACGGCTACCAGGACGTCGGTTCCTGGTTCCTGTTCAAGTCCACGCCGGACGACCGCAAGGCCGCCGCCTGGCTGTACGCGCAGTTCGTCACGTCGAAAACCGTGTCGCTGAAGAAATCGATCGTCGGCCTGACGTTTATCCGCGATTCCGACATCCGCCACGATTACTTCACGAAACACGCGAACGAATACGGCGGCTTGATCGAGTTTTACCGCAGCCCTGCCCGCGTGGCGTGGACGCCAACGGGCAACAACGTGCCCGACTATCCGAAGCTGGCCCAGTTGTGGTGGAAGAACGTAGCCACGGCCATCACGGCGGAAAAAACGCCGCAAGCCGCCATGGATAACCTGGCCGAGGAAATGGACCAGGTCATGGCGCGTTTGCAGCGGGCCGGCATGAAGGCCTGTGCACCCAAGCTTAATCCGAAGGTCGATCCGAACCAGTATCTGTCGGACCAGCACGCCCCATGGAAAAAGCTGGCGAATGAAAAACCGAAGGGTGAAACGATAGCCTACGACAAGCTGCTGCAAGCCTGGAAAGAAGGCAAGGTAAGGTAAACTGCCGCCGCAGTGCTGAGGGCACGGAGCTTGATGGCTCCGTGCCTGTTTTCACCCGTTTTTCGCACCACCAGAAAATGACCAAATACATACTTGCTTTAGATCAGGGCACCACCAGTTCGCGCGCCATTCTGTTCGACCATGCGGGCCGGCCGCACGCCAGCGCGCAGCGCGAGTTCCGCCAGATTTTCCCCCAGCCGGGCTGGGTCGAGCATGACGCGAACGAAATCTGGGCTTCGCAAGAAGGCGTGCTGCAGCAGGTGCTGCGCGACAGCGGCGTGGCGGCAAGCGACGTGGCCGCCATCGGCGTGACCAACCAGCGTGAAACGACGGTGCTGTGGGACCGCGCCACGGGTGAACCCGTCGCCAACGCCATCGTCTGGCAAGACCGCAGAAATGCGGCTTATTGCGAGCAGCTGGTCGAGCAGGGCAAGGCGGACTTGATCCAGCAAAAGACGGGTCTTGTGCTGGACGCCTATTTTTCCGCCACCAAACTCAAATGGCTGCTCGACAATGTTCCCGGTGCCCGCGCGCGCGCCGAGCGGGGCGAGCTGGCCTTCGGCACCGTCGACAGCTGGCTGATTTACAAGATGAGCGGCGCCCACTTGACGGATACGAGCAACGCGGCGCGCACCATGCTGTTCAATATCCACACCCTGCAATGGGACACGGACTTGCTGGCGCTGCTGGGCATTCCCGCCTCGCTGCTGCCCGATGTCGTGCCCTCGAGCGGCGTGGCAGCGCACACGCATGCGGCACTGCTGGGCGTGTCCGTGCCAATCGCCGGCATCGCGGGCGACCAGCAGGCGGCCACCTTCGGCCAGGCCTGCCTGAAGCCGGGCATGGCGAAGAATACCTACGGCACGGGTTGCTTCATGCTGATGAACGTGGGCAAGCGCCCCTTGCCATCGAAAAACCGGCTGTTGACGACGGTGGGCTGGAGCCTGGGCGCCGGCAGCGACAAGACCGATTATTTGCTGGAAGGCAGCGCCTTCATCGCGGGCGCTGCCGTGCAATGGATGCGCGACGGCATCGGCATCATCCGCGACTCGTCCGAAGTGGAAGCGCTGGCCACCAGCGTGCCCGATTCGGGCGGCCTCGTCTTCGTGCCCGCGTTCGCGGGCCTGGGCGCGCCGTACTGGGACCCGTATGCGCGCGGCACCCTGATCGGCATCACGCGCGGCACGGGCAAGGCGCACATCGCGCGGGCGGCGCTGGAGGGTGTGGCTTACCAGAACGTGGATGTACTGTCCGCCATGCAGGACGACGCGGGCATCGCGCTTTCCGAATTGCGCGTAGACGGCGGCGCTGCCCGCAACGACATGCTGATGCAGTTCCAGGCCGACATCTTGAATGTGCCCGTGGTGCGTCCCGTGGTGACGGAAACGACGGCCCTGGGCGCCGCCTACCTGGCGGGCCTGGCCGTGGGTTTCTGGGAATCGCAGGAAGAAATCGCGGCCCAGTGGCAGGTGGGACGCCGTTTCGAGCCGGCCATGGCGGCCGATGAACGCTTGACGCGGCTGCACAAGTGGCAGCGGGCAGTGGAACGCTCGCGCGACTGGAGTGAGTGAAAGCTCGTGCTCAGTGGCGCATGAAATACACGGCATAACCTACCGTTTCGCGGGGCACGGAATACAGGTCGCGCAGCTCGAAATAGGGTGCATGCACGTTGCCGCTGACGGCGATGCCGCTGCGCTCCAGCGCCAGCCGGAAGCGGGGCACGTGAAAATATTGCGTGGCAACCATGGCCGTCTTCCAACCATGCGCGCGCATGAGTTGCGCCGCGTTGCGGGCCGTGGCGTCCGTCGTCCAGCCTTGATTATCTTCAATGATGGCGCCAGCCGGCACGCCGCGCGACTGCAGGTAGCGGGCCATAGCTGCGGCCTCGTCAAAACCTTCCTTGCCCGTCGCCCCGCTGACGAGGATGCGCGGCGCCCTGTGTTCCTGAAACTGTTTCAGCGCCACGTCGAGCCGCGCCTGCAGGCGGGGGCTGGGCGTGCCGTCGGGCAGGATTGTGTTGCCGGGCACGACGATCACGTCGGCGGGGGCAAGTTTGTCGTTCAGGCCCGCCAGCACCAAGGCGGCGGTGGCCAGCAGGAAAACACCGACAGCGCTTGAACCGAGCACAATTATTTTTCGCATCGTTCATCATCAAGTTGGGAATGGACGCATGATACCCGTCCATTCCCGCCGGCGTCAGTTCGACTGCGCCTTGCGCGCGCGCTGGTTCGACAGATAAATATTGTCGATTTCCAGCGGCTTGCCTTCGCGCACGGCATCGAGCCAGTCTTGCGTGCTGGCCACGGCGGCGAAATTCGAGTGGAATACGGCGCTGAAGACGCGGTGGATTTCCTCGGCGCTGGCCGTGCCGCCCGCATTGGCGTAGGGCAGGGTACCAGTGGCGTCCTGCAGGAACTCGACTTGCAGGCCGTCGTGCGCGGCGTGGTAGATGGTGGCCGCGTCGCAGTTGTGCGTCATGTAGCCGATCACGCTCAGGGTGTCGATGCCGTGGCCGGCCAGCCATGCGCGCAAGTCCGTGCCCGCAAACGCGCTGCCCATGGTCTTGTTGATACGGTGGTCGGCGGCAAACGCTGCCACTTGCGGATGCAGCTGCCAGCCGTCGCTGCCCTTGGCGAAGATGGGGGAAGCTTCCGGCGCATCGTGCTGGACGACGATCACGGGCACGCTGGCGGCGCGGGCGGCGGCCATGGCCTGGACGATGTTCGGCAGGGAAATGTCGACGGATGGATATTCGATGGGCATGTCGCCCGTGAAGTATTCATTTTGTACGTCGATGACGAGCAGGGCGCGGCGTGGGGTGCTGGACATGGGTTCTCCTTGAGTGGTTGAAAGAGGAAACAGCTCCTCGATACAGCCATTTTCAGGCTGCGGGGCGCAAATAAAAAGTGGCCCGAAGGACTATCTGCGATAAAATCGGGCCATGACTACTTCTCTTGCCTTGCCCGCTCCGTTGACGGTGGCCGTGATCGCCTTCGACGGCATGACGCCGTTTCACTTGTCCGTGCCTTGCCTCGTATTTGGCGCCCAGGCCGACGAGGCCGATCTGCCGCCTTTCCACGTGCGCGTGTGCGCCGCCGATCCCGTGCCCTTGCGCACGGCGGCCGGCTTCGGCATCACGCCCGAGTTCGGCCTGGAAGGATTGGAGGGCGCCGATATCGTCATCATGCCGGCCTGGCACGACGATTGCCGCGATGCGCCGCTGCCCTTGGTCGCTGCGCTGCAGATGGCGAGCCGGCGCGGCGCGCGCATGGTGGGCCTGTGCCTGGGCGCATTTCCTTTGGCGCAGGCGGGCTTGTTGGATGGCAAGAGCGCGGCCACGCACTGGGGCATGGCGGACCGGTTGGCGGCCCGTTATCCCAAGGTCAGGGTGGACCGGGAGGTGCTGTACGTGGACGATGGCGCCGTGCTGACGTCGGCCGGCGTGGCGGCCGGCCTCGATTGCTGCCTGTACCTGCTGCGCCAGCTGGCGGGCGCCGAAGTGGCGAACCGGGTGGCGCGCCGCCTGCTCGTGGCGCCGCACCGCCAGGGTGGGCAGGCGCAATTCATCGAGCGCCCGCTGCCCGTGTCCGGCAGCGAAGGGCGCTTTGCCGACGTGCTGGCCAGCGTGACAGCCAGCCTGGGCCAGGCGCACAGCATCGATGCGCTGGCCGAACAGGCGGCCATGAGCCGGCGCAATTTCACGCGCCACTTCCGCCAGGCCATGGGCACGTCGTTCAAGCAGTGGCTGCTGAACCAGCGCCTGGCGCATGCGCAAGGCTTGCTGGAAAAGAGCGGGGCTTCGATTGACGTCGTGGCGCAAGAGGCCGGCTTTGGCACGGCCTTGTCGCTGCGCCAGCATTTCCGCGCGAACTTGCAGACGTCGCCTTCGGCGTATCGCAAGCTGTTCCGGCAGCAGCTAGGCCAGGTCGTTGGACCATAGCGCCGCCGGGTCCCGGCTGCCCTGCGGCAGCCCCGCGCTGACGGCGATTTGCCGCGCGATGAAGGCGGCCGGCTCGAAGGCGTAGCGTTCCTGGAACGAGACGGTTTCCGCGCTCATCAGTTCGGCATAGGTTTGCATCAGGGTCGAGGCGCGTATCGAGTCGCCCTGGGCCAGGTAGTCGTCGATGGCGGCCAGCAGCACGGGGTAATCGGCATTTTCCTTGCTGCCGCCAAAGTTGAACGATAACTGCCCGCAGGCGCGCCAGATGGGATCAGGTTCTCCATCCGGCACCGGCTGCGTGCGCAGCCATTGCAAGGCTTTCAGGGGCGGGCCGCCAAATGAGGGCGGCGAGATGATGGCCTGGATGGCCACCCTGACGGCGTCATCGGTTCTTCCCGCGCGCACATACTGGCCGTGCAGCAAGGCCAGGGCATCCGTATATTCGGGAACGATGGCGAGCGCCGCTTCCAGCAGGGCGATGGCCGCCTCTGGATTGCGCTGTGCGATCTGTTCCTTGGCTTCCAGGAAGGCGGCGCGCGGCGAGGCGGGGTCGTCGGCCAGCGTTGGCGTGCCGACATACTCGTCTTCCGCGGCCGCGTGGGCTTGCAGAAACGCCGCCAGGCTGGAAAAGTGCGGCTGGATGCGCCATTCGTCGTGCCACGTCTCGACGACGATGGGCTCGCTCGCTTCGCTGCCGATGGGCCAGTACAGGCCGAAGGTGTCGCCATTGCCCAGCGCGCCTTCAGAGAAGGGAATAAAACCGAGCGGTGGATACGCTGTCGTGTGTTGCCAGTCTGGTTCCGCCGAGATGTGGGCGAGGCTTGTGGGTAATTGCATGGAGGCACCGGAGGATAAAACGCCAGTGTAAAACAAGAGGACGCGGCGGGCGCGTCCCCATGGTTTGCTTGCGCGGCCTACTTGCGCGGCTCGTGTATCCGGAATTTCCTGACGATACCAGCCTGGTCGAACATGACGGCCACTTCGCGCGTGCCTTTTTCGCCCAGCAGGGGGATCAGCCGCGTCACCTTGGGCGCTTGCAGCTGGTTCTTGTAGACCCAGACTTCATAGCCGGGATCGAAGCTGACGACGGTGGCGTTGCCCAGGGCTGCGTCGAGGTCGAGGCGGGTGGTCTTGCCCACCTTGATGTTCTGATAGATGGCGCCATTGTCCGGCGCGCGGTTGACCTTGTATTCACTGGCGGTGCACATGGCCACGGCCAGGCCCGCGAGGCAGGAAGCTGCCAGTTTTATCAATGTGTTCATACGGACTCCCAGTGTGCATCACTGCTTCCAATCTCAGAGGGGACGGGCGTGATGTCAGGAGAGGAGTGTGCTTGCGAACCAGGCAATGTGCTACAAGATTATACAAAGGTGCATAAAACGATTCCTTTGGTGCCGGCAGCCGGTACTTTTACCGGCTCTGCAATACGTCGGTCGACAGCGCTAGCGTTTCCTTGATTTCTTCCATCACCACATAGCTTTTCGATTGCGCGGCGCCGGGCAGCTGCAGCAGCATGTCGCCCAGCAATTTGCGGTACTCGGCCATTTCATGGATGCGCGCTTTGATCAGGTAATCGAAGTCGCCCGACACCAGGTGGCATTCCTGCACCTCGGGAATCTGCAGCACTTCGCGGCGGAATTGCTCGAAGGCGGACGCGGATTTTTGATTGAGCGTAATCTCTACAAAGACGAGCAGCTTGGCTCCCAGCGCGGCCGGGTTCACCTTGGCATGGTAGCCCGTGATGACGCCGTCGCGCTCCATGCGCTTGACCCGCTCGATGCAAGGCGTGATGGACAGGCCCACCTGTTCACCGAGGTCTTTCATCGAGATGCGGCCATCCTGTTGCAGGATGCGCAGGATGTGGCGATCCAGCTTGTCGAGGCCACGTGCCGATTCTTTAAGGATTCTCATGATTTATTGCTGAATATCTCGATTTATACGTGAACAAATACTGGCTCTTTCCCAATATGATAGCGGTTAATCTGGCGTCAGCCTAAAAAAATATAATGAGGAAACTATGCGTATCGTGATTCTGGGTAGCGGCGTCATCGGCGTCACCAGTGCTTACTATCTGGCCAAGGCAGGACATGAGGTGACCGTCATCGACCGCCAGCCGGGCCCTGCACTGGAAACCAGCTTCGCGAATGCGGGGCAAATCTCGCCCGGCTACGCTTCGCCATGGGCTGCGCCCGGTATTCCCCTGAAAGCTGTGAAGTGGATGATGCAGCGCCACGCGCCCCTGGCCATCTCGCTCGACGGCAGCGCCGCCCAGCTGAAATGGATGTGGCAGATGTTGCGTAATTGCACACCGGAAGCGTATGCCGTGAACAAGGAACGCATGGTGCGCCTGGCCGAATACAGCCGCGACTGCTTCAAGGTCTTGCGCGCCGAGGCGGGCATCACCTACGAAGGCCGCCAGCAAGGCACGATGCAATTGTTCCGCACCGAAAAGCAATACAACGACGCCGCCAAGGATATCGAAGTGTTGAAAGACGCTGGCGTGCCGTACGAAGTACTGCAACGCAACGAACTGTCGCGCGCCGAACCGGCCCTGGAAGCGGTCAAGGATAAACTGTTCGGCGGCTTGCGCCTGCCCAACGATGAAACGGGCGATTGTCAGCTGTTTACCACGCGCCTGTCCGAGATGGCCGTGGCGCTGGGCGTGAAGTTCCGCTACGGCGTGTCCATCGACGCGCTGCTGACGCAGGGCGATGAAATCGCTGGCGTGCAATGCGGCGCGGAAATCGTCAAGGCCGATTCCTATGTGGTGGCCCTCGGTTCCTACTCGACGGGCTTCATGAAGCCGCTGCTGGACATTCCCGTGTATCCGTTGAAGGGCTATTCGATCACCGTGCCTATCGTCAACGCGGCCAAGGCGCCCGTGTCGACCATCCTCGATGAAACTTATAAAATTGCCGTCACCCGTTTCGACGACCGCATCCGCGTGGGCGGTATGGCGGAAATCGCCGGCTACAACCTGAACCTGAACCCGCGCCGCCGCGAAACCCTGGAAATGGTCGTCAACGACCTGTTCCCGGGCGGCGGCAACACGGCCGAAGCGACATTCTGGACGGGCTTGCGCCCGATGACGCCGGACGGCACGCCTATCGTCGGCCGCACGCCGATGCGCAACCTGTTCCTCAACACGGGTCACGGCACCCTGGGCTGGACCATGTCCTGCGGCTCGGCGCAATTGCTGGCCGACCTGATGTCGTCGAAAAGGCCGGCCATCCTGGCCGACGACCTGTCCGTCAGCCGCTACAGCGGCTCGCAGGGCCATGGCAAACTGCAACACGCGGCGGCCTGAGATGGCGGCCAGCATGCCTCCAAAGGAACGTAGCGGCGCCATCCTGACGGTGGATCTGGACGCCGTGCGCGCCAACTACCGCTTGCTGCGCGACAAGGCGCACCCGGCCGCCTGCTCGGCCGTCGTCAAGTCCGACGCGTATGGCCTGGGCGCCGCGCAAGTGGGCGCGGCCCTGTATGAAGAAGGTTGCCGGCATTTCTTCGTGGCGCACCTGGAAGAGGGCATCAGCCTGCGCCCGCACGTGGCGCCGGACGCGGACATCTTCGTGCTGCACGGTCCGCCCGTCGGCACGGAAGGCGAATTCACGGCCCATGGCCTGATTCCCGTGCTCAACAGCGAGCCGCAGGTGGCTGGCTGGCGCGCGCATGCGAAGGCGCTGGGCAAAACCTTGGAAGCGAATGTGCAGGTCGACACGGGCATGTCGCGCATGGGCTTGTCGCCGCAGGAAATCGACGCCTGGCTGCTGGACGAACACTTCCTTGATGGCATCAAAGTGCGCTACCTCATGAGCCATCTGGCTTGCGCCGACGAGCGCAGCAACCCGATGAATAGCGAGCAGCTGGCCAGCTTCCTCGCCATCCGCGCCCGTTTGCCGCAATACCGCGCCAGCCTGGCCAATTCCTCGGGCATCTTTTTGTCGCCCGATTATCACTTCGACCTGGTGCGCCCCGGTGCGGCCCTGTACGGCATCGGGCCGCAGGGCGGCGAACCGAATCCCCTGCGCTCGGTAGTGCGCCTGCAAGGCAAGGTGCTGCAGACGCGCACGATTGCCGCCGGCGACCACGTGGGCTACAGCCGCCGCTACACGGCCAGCGAGCCGCGCCAGGTGGCGACTGTTTCCGTCGGTTATGCCGATGGCTGGCTGCGCAGCATGAGCAACCAGGGCCTGGCCATCGTCGACGGCGTGAAAGTGCCGCAGATCGGCGCCATCTCGATGGATTCCATCACGCTCGACGTGAGCGCCATCGCCGAGGAGCGCGTGGCGCCGGGCAGCCTGGTCGACCTGATCTGCGCCGAACACCCGGTCGACGCCGTGGCGGCCATGGCCAATACCATCGGCTACGAGGTGTTGACCAATTTGGGCGGACGCTATTATCGCGAATACCAGGGATTGGCTGGCGCACGCTAAACAGCGCGAAACCCATGATTGTGTGGCAAGATAGCCCTGTAGTGAGCTTCACTCCAGGGCTATTCTTTTACCAAGATCGGGGATTTATATGAGTCAATATAACGTTGCTATCATCGTCGGCAGCCTGCGCAAGGATTCCTTCAACCGCAAGCTGGCTGACGCCATCATCAAGCTGGCGCCGCCCGAATTTTCCTTCAAGCACATCGAAATCGGCGACTTGCCGCTGTATAACCAGGATGACGATGGCGCGCAGGCCGAGCAGGTGCTGCGCCTCAAATCCGACATTTCCGCTTCGCAAGCCTTGCTCTTCCTCACCCCCGAATACAACCGCTCGATCCCCGGCGTGCTGAAAAATGCCCTCGACCACGGTTCGCGTCCGTATGGCCAGAGCGTGTGGGGCGGCAAGCCGGGCGCCGTGCTCGGCGTGTCCGTGGGCGCCACGGGGACGGCCCTGGCGCAGCAGCATTTGCGCAATGTGCTCGCTTACCTTGACGTGCCGCTGCTGGGACAGCCCGAAATGTTTATTCAGGCCAAGGACGGCCTGTTTGACGAGCATGGCGGCATCGGCCCGGCCAGCCTCGGTTTCTTCCAGAGCTGGATGCAGCGCTATGTGGACTGGGTCCGCAAGCACGCGATCCACGCTTGATGTAGGTCAAAGCGGCAGCGTTCTGCGTTGCCGCTAGTACATTTTCTTTGACCATGGATGCCAATATTTCAATATTGGCACGGGTGTCTCGGTATAATGCGCTCTTTCTTTAGCGCAATACTTTCCAAATCTTGCCGACTCCATGTGGACTAAACCTGTTCTGCGCATGAATTTGCGCCGTTTGATCGTGCTCGTGGCCTTTGCCAGCGCCCTGGTGTCCCTCGCCAATACCTTCTATGCCAGCTACAGCGTCCAGCGCCAGTTGCTGATCGACACCACCCTCGAAGCGAACCACGCGTATGCGAGCAAGCTGGCCAGCACGGCCGAGGATTTCCTGCAGTCGGCGCGCCAGCAACTGGCCTACAGCGCCGGCAGCCTGCCATCGCGCATGGGGGACGACGCCTGGCTGACGGACGAGGCGCAACGGCTGCGTTTGCAAACGAACAGCTTCAATTCCGTGCTCATCGTCAATGCGGACGGCAAGGTGCTGGGCGTGTCGCCGGAAACCCTGGCCCTGAAAAACCGCACGCTCGATTCGGCCGGCGCCATCCAGGCGCTACGCGAGCGGCGACCGCTGGTGACGCAGCCGTACGTCTCCTCGGCCGGCAACCTGGTGGTCTTCATTTCGCATCCCATCCTTGGCAAGGATGGCCGCTACCTCGGCTATGTGGGCGGCAGCATCTACCTGAAACAGAAAAACATCCTGTACACCATGCTGGGCCAGCATTACTACCGCGACGGCTCCTACCTGTACGTGGTGGACCAGAACCGGCGCCTGCTGTACCACCCGGACCCCGAGCGCCTGGGCGACCTGGCCGGCAAGAATGACGTCATCGACAACATCATCGCGCAGCAGGGCGGCGGCAACCGGCGCATGCACAACAGCCTGGGCGTGGACATGCTGGCTGGCTACGCCGTCATGCCGTCGACGGGCTGGGGCATCGTGGCGCAGCGTCCCACGGCCATGACCCTGGCCCCGCTGAACCAGCTGATGGCCGACACGGTATGGCATTCGCTGCCGATCGCCTTGCTGAGCCTGCCATTCATCTGGTGGCTGGCCAGCCTGATTTCACGCCCCCTGATGCAGCTGGCCGACGGCGCGCGGCGCATGGATGCGCCCGGCACGGCCGAGCACATCGCCGGCATCCGCGCCTGGTATGTGGAGGCGGCGCAGATCAAGAAAGCCTTGCTGAAGGGGCTGATGTTATTGCAGAACAAGATCGGCAAATTGAAGACCGACGTGCAGACGGACCCGCTGACGGGCCTGTCGAACCGGCGCGGCATGGCTGCGGCGCTGGAGGTCTGGCAGGCGCAGGCGCGGCCGTTTTCCGTCATCGCCATCGACATCGACCATTTCAAGCAAGTCAACGACCAGTGGGGCCATGCCGTGGGCGACGACGTCATCCTGCGCCTGGCGCAGCTGATGCGCGCCTGTTCGCGCGATGCCGACGTGCTGTGCCGCAATGGCGGCGATGAATTCATCATGCTGCTGCCCGACGCCGACCTTGACGCGGCCCTGCAGGTAGCCGAGCGCCTGCGCGCCAGGGTGGCCGCCGCCGTGATTCCCGGCGCGGGTCCCATCACGGTCTCGCTGGGCGTCGTGTCGTCGGAACAGGAGGCGGGCGCCACGGACGCCGTGCTGCTGGCCGCCGATGCGGCCCTGTACGTAGCCAAGGAAAACGGGCGCAATTGCGTGGGCATCACGGAGCCTGCTTGATAAACTGATCCGCTGTTTTCTGTTGCATCTGAGCCTGTCCGCTTTGCCCGCCAGCGCTTACCATGTGACCCTGATCAGCTACAACGAGGACAACGGGCATGGTAGGGAAGGATATTGATGACGTTTGAGCAAGCACCTGGCATCCGCTGCGAAGTCGCTGGACAGCCGCACCCGCTGGCCTTCCTCGGCTGCCGCGGACTCAACTATGGCCAGCACAGCGTGCTGCCGCTGCATCCGTTCCGCCTGAGCGTGCCGGAAGCGGCGCTGGCGGGACTGCTCGACGAGCCGTTCAACAGTTTTATCCAGACTTGCCGCGAAGACGACCTGCAGGACGAGGAAAGCGATTTGCCCGCGCTGAAGGAAGCGGGCTATCCCGACATCACGGCCATGCTGGCGGGCCACCGGCAGCTGCTGGCCGACATGCTGTACGACTTCATGATCAGCGATTTAATGGACGCGATCGGGCGAGCCAGCGGCTACCGGAGTCAGGTTCCACGCTACTGGGGCGACGTGGAGGCGGCGGACAACCGCGCGTATTTCATCGTCAATGAAGTGCAGACAGTCTCCTTTGCCGACGGTCAGGTCATATTCGAAGGGCAGGGCTACTACGGTGCCTACGTCATCTGGCTGACGCACGGCTACGTCCGTAAATAGGGGCTTGACCTTCCTCGTGTGGGAAGGTTTATAGTTGTGCCATGAACCGTGCCTTTTTCCGCTTTCTCGCCCGCTCGCTGCTCTGGCTGCTAGCCGTCACGCTGCCCTTGCAGGGCTTTGCGTCGGCCATGCGCAGCTGCTGCGTGGACGAGCTGGCGTTCACGGTCGCCGTCGAGGCAATGCAGGCGCCCCAGTGCCACGACATGGGCGACATGGCCGGCATGCACATGCAGGACCAGCCGATGAAAATGGCCATGGACGATGGCGGCGCCACGCACCACGGCCACGATTGCAGCAACCACGGCGCGTGTACCGTGGGCGCCACGGCGCCGCCAGGCATGCCTGTCTTGCACGCCTTGACCCTGCGCGCGCCGCCTCCGGCGCTGGCGCCCGAGTCCCTGTTCGCCGGGCATATCCCGCCTGGTCCCGAACGTCCCCCGAGAAGCACGCGCTCCGCCTGACCGCCCGTTGAACCTGGCGGTGCCGCCGTCGCACGTCCCTGCACGTTGCACCGGCCGCGCCAGCGTTCCAGTCGCGCCCGCCGCGCCATACCCTGTCATTCAAGGAATACCATGAAATACCTGTTCAGCCTTGCGCTGGCCGTGCTGCCGCTGGCCGCCGCAGCGCAATCCCCGTCGCCGTCCCCGTCCTCCCCGCAAGAGGCGCAAGCATCCGTGCCGGCCACCACTTACCGCTCCGCCTTTGCCGGCTACCGTCCCGCCACCGAGGACGAGGCTACGCCCGACCAGACCTGGCGTGCCGTCAACGACAAAGTCGGCAAGGCCGGCGGCCACATGGGCATGATGAAAATGGATGGCCACAAGATGGAAGGACACGAGATGGAAGGGCACAAGATGCCGATGGCTCAGCCCAGCCCCAAGCCGGATGCCAAGCCTGCCCCGCAACATCAGCACCACCAGCATGAAGGACACTGACATGGCGCGTTTCAAGAACTCGTACGGCCTCACGCCGCTGGCCCTGGCGGCCGTCCTGCTGCTCAGCGGCTGCGCCAGCTTCAGCCAGGATGGCGGCATGCAGACGGTGTCCGCGCTGGCCGACGCCCGCACGGGCGCCCCCGCAGCGCTGGCGGACAAGGGCGGCGAGGAAAAGTTGGCCAGCCTGCTGGCCCAGCCCTTGGACGCCGACAGCGCCGTGCGCATCGCCCTGATGAACAATCACGGCATGAAAGTGGCGCTGGCCGAACTGGGTGCGTCCGAATCGGACCTCGTGCAAGCGGGGCGCTTGCGCAATCCCGGCCTGTCGTTCGGCCGCTCGCACGGCAGCAACGGCAATGAAATCGACCGCGGCGTCAGCTTCGACCTGGCCGGCTTGCTGACCATGCCGATGCGCGTGAATATCGAGCGTGGCCGTTTCGAGCAAGCCAAGCTGCAGGCCGCCGGCAGCGCCGTGCAATTGGCGGCCGATACGCGCCGCGCCTATTTCAACGCCGTGGCCGCCGTGCAGACGGAAGCGTTCATGCAGCGTGCGCTGTTGTCGGCCGAGGCGGGCGCCGAACTGGCCACGCGCTTGCAGCAGGCGGGCAACTGGAGCCGCCTCGACCAGGCGCGCCAGCAAGTGTTTTACGCGGACGCCGTCGGCGACCTGGCGCGCGCGCGCCACCAGGCCACGGCCACGCGCGAGCACCTGACGCGGCTGCTGGGCCTGTGGGGCAAGCAGACCAGTTTTACTTTACCGTCGCGCTTGCCCGACTTGCCGGCCCAGGCGGCGGACGCCGGAAATATCGAGGCGCAAGCGATGGAGCAGCGCCTCGACGTGCAGATGAGCAAACTTGATGCGCATGCGACGGCCGATGCGCTGGGCTTGTCCAAGGTGACGGGCTTCGTCAACGTGCTCGACGTGGGCTACACCAACAAGAGCAGCAGCGAGGCGCCGCGCGAAAACGGCTATGAAGTGTCGCTGGAACTGCCGTTGTTCGACTGGGGCTCGGCGCGCAATGCCAAGGCGCAAGCCTTGTACGAGCAGTCGCTGCAGCGCACGGCAGGCACGGCTGTCAAAGCCCGCTCGGAAGTGCGCGAGGCGTATTCCAGCTACCGCACGGCCTACGACCTGGCGCGTCACTACCGCGATGAAGTCGTGCCGCTGCGCAAGACGATCTCGCACGAGGTGCTGCTGCGCTACAACGGCATGCTGGCCAGCGTGTTCGAGTTGCTGGCCGACGCGCGCGAACAGGTCGCCAGTGTCAACAGCGCCATCGAAACCCAGCGCGACTTCTGGATCGCGCAAACCGAACTGCAAGGCGCCATCAATGGCAGCGGCCCAGCCAACAAGGAATAATAATGATTACACGTAGAAACTTTTTCATGAACGCGGGCGCCGTCGCCCTCAGTGCCGCAGCCGTCAGCCGAGTCGGCGCGGCGTCGTTGCCGGAAGCCGTCAGCATGGCTGGCGCCGACACCAAGGCGCCGCCACCGCCGCCGAACGGGCGCCCGTACAACCCCGTCGTCACCCTCAACGGCTGGTCCTTGCCCTGGCGCATGAACAACAACGTCAAGGAATTTCATCTGGTGGCCGAACCCGTCGTGCGCGAACTGGCGCCCGGCATGATGGCCAACCTGTGGGGCTATAACGGCCAGTCGCCAGGCCCCACCATCGAAGTGGTGGAGGGCGACCGCGTGCGCATCTTTGTCACCAACAAATTGCCGGAACACACAAGCGTGCATTGGCATGGCCAGCGTTTGCCCAACGGCATGGATGGCGTCACGGGCCTGACCCAGCCGGGCATCGCCCCCGGTAAAACCTTCGTCTATGAATTCGTCGCCAAGCGGCCCGGCACCTTCATGTACCACCCGCATGCCGATGAAATGACGCAGATGGCCATGGGCATGATGGGTTTCTGGGTGACGCACCCGAAAGACCCGAACTTCATGAAGGTGGACCGCGATTTCGTCTTCTTGCTCAGCAACTATGACATCGATCCCGGCAGCTACACGCCGAAGATCATGACCATGACAGATTTCAACTTGTTCACCTTCAACAGCCGCGTCTTCCCGGGCATCGACCCCATGGTTGTGCGCCAGGGCGACAAGGTGCGCGTGCGCGTGGGTAATCTGACCATGACGAACCACCCGATCCACATGCATGGCCATGAATTCGAGGTGACGGGCACGGATGGCGGCTGGACGCGCCCCGAATCGCGCTGGCCCGAAGTCACCACGGACGTGGCCGTGGGCCAGATGCGGGCCGTGGAATTCACGGCCACGGACCTGGGCGACTGGGCTTTTCACTGCCACAAGTCGCACCACACGATGAACGCCATGGGGCATGATGTGCCGACCATGATCGGCGTCGACCACCAAGGTGTGGCGGCAAAGATCAACCAGCTCGTGCCCGGCTACATGGTGATGGGCGAACGGGGCATGGCCGACATGGGCGAGATGCAGATGCCCATCCCCGACAACACCTTGCCGATGATGGCCGGCGACGGCCCGTTCGGCGCCATCGGCATGGGCGGCATGTTTACCACGGTCAAGGTACGCAAGGACCAGAAACCGGGCGACTACCGCGACCCGGGCTGGTACAAGCATCCGGCCGGCAGCGTGGCCTATGAATGGACGGGCGCCTTGCCGGAACCGGTGCGCGGGCAGGGCGCGGGCAAGCAGGTGGTGAAAGGTGGCGTGGAGATGACGGTGCGCAAGCCGGGCGGACACAGCGGGCATTGACGTTCCCCCGGGGCTTGCTAGCACGGCAAGCTCCGGGACATGTTGCTTTAGATCAAGGAATTATTGCTTAGTGACAATCCGAGCATTTTAGTGCCTGTTTTTTCCTTATATTCAAGTCATACGCTTAAATTATTGGCTACCGTCTTGTCCAGGAGGAAACATGTTGAATCAAATGAAAGTGGGGACGCGCCTGCTCGCGGCCTTCTTTTGCGTGGCGCTGATGGGGGCCATCGTGGCCGGCATCGGCATCTTCAACATGGGCAAGATCGACACCATGGCGGGGCAGATGTACAACCATGAGCTGCTGGGGCTGTCGTACATCAAGGAAGCCAATATCGCCCTCATCAAGGTGGGCCGGGCGCGCAGCAATTTCCTGCTGGCCACCACCAGCGAAGAGCGCGCGGGGCGCCAGGCCGATATCGCCAAATACCTGGAACAGAACAGGAGCAACTTGGCCAAGGCCCAGCCGCTGTTCGTCACGCCGGCCGCCAAGGAGCTGTTTGCCCGCTTCGCCACCGTTGAAGCCGAATATGTGAGCGCCTTGCAGCAGTCGCTGGCGCTGGCGGCGGCCGAACCGCTGGCGCAGCGCAGCGCGCAGCTGACGGCGCTGCTGGCCAAGACGCGCCAGCATGCCGACGAGCTGGACGGCGTGCTAGATAAATTGTCATTGCAGAAAGAAGAACGGGCCAAGGCGGCTGCCGAGCAGGCGTCCGGCGTGTACCAGGCCAGCCGCAGTTTCATGATCGCGCTGGTGCTGGGCAGCGTGGCGGCCGGCCTGGCGCTGGGGGCGCTGATCACGCGCGGCCTGACGCGCCAGCTGGGCGGCGAACCGGCGTATGCCGTCAGGATCGCCGGCGCCATCGCCGAGGGCGACCTTACTGTCGATATCCGCACTGCCAGCCACGACAGCGCCAGCCTGCTGTTTGCCATGAAGACCATGCGCGACAAGCTCGTGGGCATCGTCAGCCAAGTGCGTTCGGGCACGGATACCATCAACACGGCCTCGGGCGAAATCGCCCAGGGCAACCTCGACTTGTCGTCACGCACGGAAGAGCAGGCCAGTTCGCTGGAAGAAACGGCGTCGTCGATGGAGCAACTGACGTCGGCCGTGCGGCAGAACGCGGACAATGCGCGCCAGGCCAATGCGCTGGCGGGCGCCGCGTCCGACGTGGCCGGCAAGGGCGGCGCCGTGGTGGGGCAGGTGGTGCAGACGATGGAATCGATCAATGCATCGTCGCGCAAGATCGTCGATATCATCAGCGTCATCGACAGCATCGCTTTCCAGACGAACATCCTGGCCTTGAACGCGGCCGTGGAAGCGGCCAGGGCGGGCGAAGAGGGACGCGGATTCGCCGTCGTGGCGTCCGAGGTGCGCAACCTGGCGCAACGCTCGGCCAGTGCCGCCAAGGAAATCAAGACCCTGATCGGCGACTCCGTCGAGCAGGTGGAAATCGGTTCCAAGCTCGTGCATGACGCGGGCAAGACGATGGATGAAGTGGTGGCCAGCGTGCGCCAGGTGGCCGACATCATGCAGGAAATCACGGCCGCCAGTGCCGAGCAAAGCGCCGGCATCGAGCAAGTCAACCAGGCCGTGCTGCAGATGGACCAGGTGACGCAGCAAAACGCGGCCCTCGTGGAAGAGGCGGCGGCGGCCGCCGAATCGCTGCAGGACCAGGCGCAGACCCTGACGGAACTGGTGGGCGTATTCCGTCTGCACGCCCAGGCGCAACAGATGGCCATGCCGGCAGCGAGCAACGTCACGCCGCTGCGCCGGTCGGTGCAGGCCGCCAGGCAGGACGTGCGGCGCCTGGCCTGAAGGCGGCGGGCGCCGGCGCAATTGGCGCGGCGGTGGTAGGCTGTCGCTATTGCGCGTTTGCCACTTACGGATCTTTCATGTCGTCTCCCCGCTTGCTTTGCTTATCCCTGCTGCTGTCCCTGGCGCCCGTGGCGCAGGCGCAGCAGGGCGATCCAGTCCTGCCTTACCGTCCTTCCGTGGCCAGTCCTGCCCAGTTGCCCGTGCCGGGCCAGCTGGAATTCGAGGCCGGCGGCTTGCTGTCGAAAACGGACGACACGCGCCGCGCCAGCCTGCCGTACACGTTCAAGCTGGCGTTCACGCCCGAGTGGGGCGTGCTGCTCGAAGGCGAGGGATTCGTGCGTGCGCGCGATGACACGGGGCGGCGCGAAACGGGCGTGGGCGACACGACGGTCGTGCTCAAGCGCGCATTCTTGCTCGACAGCGCCACGGCGCTGGGCCTGGAACTGGGGTGGAAATTGCCGACGGCCAAGGACAGCATCGGCAGCGGCAAGAGCGACGTGTCGCTGAACGGCATCGTCAGCCGCGACCTGGGCGCCGTGCACGTGGACGCCAACCTGAACGCCACGCGTCTGGGAGCAGCCGATCCGAATACCGGCAGGGTGCAAACGGGCTGGGCGACGTCCTTTTCCACGCCCGTCAGCGAGCGCTGGGGCGCCACGGCCGAAGTGTCGGGCACGCGCTTGCGCGGCGCGCCGGCCACGGCGCAGCTGCTGCTGGCCGCCACCTACAGTCCCACGCCACGGCTGGCCATCGACATCGGCATGGCACGCGGCTTGACGGCGGCGTCGCCGGACTGGTCCCTGTTCAGCGGCTTGGTCGTGCCCTTGGGCAAGCTGTGGTGAGATTGCCACGGCAATCCTTATGTGTCCTTGCGAACAAACAGTTGGTCACACAAGGTCTACAATGATGGCATAACTAAAAGGAGTGTCACCATGAAAACCCTGATTCTTGCTGCTGTCTTGCTGTCGGCAGGCACCGCCGCCGTCGCCCAGGTCGGCGTCTCCGTTACCGTCGGCCAGCCAGGCTTTTACGGACGCCTCGACATCGGCGACTATCCCGCGCCGCAACTGATCTATGCCCAGCCCGTCATCGTGCAGCGTCCGCAATACTATTCGGCCCGTCCGATCTACCTGCGCGTGCCGCCCGGCCATGCCAAACACTGGTCCAAGCACTGCCGCAAGTATAATGCCTGCAACCAAGAGGTATATTTCGTCCAAGATAGTTGGTATAACAACCAATATGTGCCCCGTTACCGCCAGCAGCATGGCGACCATGGCCGTCCCGATTACGGCGACCGCGGCCGTCACGACGACAAGCATGACAAGCATTACGACAAGCATTATGACAAGCATGAAGGCAAGCGCGACAAGCATGATGACCATCCGGGCAAAGGCCATGGCAACGGCAATGGCCGCGGGAATGGCAACGGCAACGGGCACAGGGATTAACAAGCAGGAGGATCTTTGCACAGTAAAATCGTTATCGTAGGGGGAGGTGCAGGCGGCCTGGAGCTGGCCTGCAAACTCAGCCGTAAGCTCGGCCCAGGCCAGGTCACCCTGGTCGACAGCCGCCTGTACCATATCTGGAAGCCGTCGCTGCATGAGGTGGCGGCCGGCACCCTGGACATTCATCAAGAGGGCCTGTCGTACCAGATGCTGGCGCATGACAATGGTTTTACCTATGTCTATGGTCCATTGATCGCGCTCGACGCCGCGTCGAACAGCCTCACCGTGGGCGCCATCGCCACCGACAAGGACGAGCAGCTCTTGCCGCAGCGCCAAGTCAGCTACGACCAGCTGGTGCTGGCCGTGGGCAGCACGTCGAATTACTTCGGCGTGCCCGGCGCCAAGGAAAACACGATTTCCCTGAATGCCACGGAAGACGCCGAACGTTTCCGCCTGACCCTGCTGAAACTGCTGGCCATGGCCGAGCAGCGCCAAGGGGACGCGGGCCATCCCGGCGTCGACATCGTCATCATCGGCGGCGGCGCCACGGGCGTGGAGCTGGCGGCCGAATTGCGCGAAGCGAGCGGCGTGTATGCCGCGTATGGTTTCCAGAATCTCAACGCCATCAAGGATGTGCGCATCACCCTGCTCGAAGGGGCGCCGCGCATTCTGGCGCCGCTGCCCGAGCGCGTCTCGATTGCCGCCTCGAAACTGCTGCACCAGCATGGCATTACGGTGGTGACCGATACGCGCGTCACCACGATCGAAGCGGACAAGGTGACGGTGGCCAGCGGCACCAGTTATGCGGCCGACATCTGCGTGTGGGCCGCAGGCATTCGCGCGCCGGAATTCCTCGCTACCCTGGGCTTGCCGACCAACCGTTCCGGCCAGCTGGAAGTGACGGGCATGCTCAATGTGCAGGGCCATGCGAATATTTTCGCGCTGGGCGACTGCGCCGCCTGCACGGGGGCCGATGGCAAGCTGGTGCCGCCGCGCGCCCAGGCTGCCCACCAGCAAGCCGATTACCTGCTGAAAACGTTCCTGCTGCAAGCGAAGGGCAAGCCGCCGCAAACCAAGCCGTACGAATACCTCGATTACGGTTCGCTCGTGTCGTTTGGCCGCACTACCTCGGTCGGTACGCTGATGGGTTCGCTGAAGGGCCTGAGCTGGTTCGTCGAAGGCTTTGTCGCCCGCATGATGTATGTCAGCCTGCACCTGATGCACCACAATGCCGTGCTGGGCAGCGTGCGCACGGCCGTCATGGCCATGGGCCGTTTCCTGATCAAGCGCAGCACGCCGCAGGTCAAGCTGCACTAAGCCGTTTCCATTCCATCAAAAAGGGGCCGCGAGGCCCCTTTCTTATTTGCTGCGCGTAATTGGCGCCGCTTCGCAGCGGCCCCGCGTCATGGGGAAGGCGATGGTGGTGAGCTTGCCCTTCAAGGTGCCGGTAATGCTGGCGTGCAAGATGCGCTCGCTGTCGTGGCGATAGATGATGCGGCTCGGGAAGTCATTGTCCAGGTTGGCGAAGATGAATTCATTCGGCTTGTCCTGGCGCAGCAGGTTGAAGATCACGGGCGGCTCTCCCGACGGCTGCACGATGTAGGCCAGCTGGCCCGGCTCGGTGAGGCGGATCTGCACGAATTCAAAGGCCGTCGTCTTGCCGCCCTTGACGGTGCGGCTGGTGCCGAGGATGGTGCCGCCGGCAGCCGTGCTCCATTGTTCTCCGGAACCGGGTTCGGCGCCGTCGACGTTCCAGCAACCGGCCAGCCAGGCCAGCTTGTCGACGGTTTCCGGCGGCGGCACGGTGTTGTCGGCGGCCTGGGCGGCGCCCATGGCCAGCAGCGCTGCCAGCAGGGTGGGGATCAATCGGTGCATGCGGTCTCCTGTCGTCGAATCGTTCTGCGGTTCGGGCGTTCCGGCAGTGTTCTGGCCTGATGCGGCCTGGCAAACACTATTCTTTTGGCGTAATGCGCGGCAAGACGACGGTCAGGGCCGTGCCGCCTTGCGGATTGGTTGCCAGGCTCAGGGTGCCTCCCAGGTAATGCACTCGCTCGCGCACGGAACGCAGGCCGTGCTTGCTCATTTCGACGGGTTCGCTCGCTGGCAGTCCCACGCCGTCATCCTTGACGGTCATCATCAGCGCTTCGTCATTGTCGTCGATGATGATGTCCACCTGCGTGGCATTGGCGTGCGCGGCGATGTTGCCGAGCGCTTCTTCCAGGGTGCGCAGCAGGGCCACGCCCACGTTGCGCGGGCAAATCAGTTCATCTTCGGGCAGGCTGCAGCGCACGGTGATCTTGTGCTGTTCGGCAAATTGCGCGGCCAGCTCGCCGAGCGCCACATTCACGCCCAGAAACTCGAGTTTGTCGTTCCACAGCTTCATCTGCATCTGGCGGTTGGTCTCGATCACATTCAGCAGCAATTGCTTCATGGTCGCCGCGCGGTCGAGCAGGGCCGCTTCCTGCGGCATCTTTTGCGTCAGCAGCGACAAGTGCATGGTCAGCGCCGTCAGCGACGAGCCGAGGCTGTCGTGCAGCTGGCGCGACAGGGCGCGCCGTTCATTGTCCCAGCTGGTGTTGACATGACCGAGCAACTCGCTGAGATCGGCGGCGCGTTCCGCATCGGCCTGGGCCGTTTCCTTGTTCGGATCTGTTTGTGCGGACATAGCGCCCCGTGAATGGTGAAAGGTGGACCAAATTCAAGTTGTGGATCATACATGAGGATTTCATCGCGGGGCGCATGGATGGAAAATTTCTGTCTTTTCGGCAATTTTGATCTCCTTCCATCATTTTTATATGCCAGGCAATATTATCGTTTGCGCCAGCAGATGCCGTTCCCGCCGTTACGTACGGCTGCGCACATACCGGGGCGCCGCACGCTGCCATAGTGGTGTCATGCATTTTCTCCATGCAGCACAGGCCCGCTTACCGAAACGAAAGGACATGCCATGAATATCGATACCATCGTCGACCAGGAATACGCCGACAAAAGCTTCCGCGACATCGTCAATGCGCCCATCAGCGCCCTGCGCGGCGTCAGCCCGAAGGACGCCAAGGCCTTGCAGCAAGCGTTTGGCGTGCACACCGTGCGCGAACTGGCCAATCTCAATTTCGTCAAATGGGCCAGTGCGCTGGCCATCCTGGCCGATGAAGAAGGCATGAGCGGCGAAGAGCGGGCCAAGGAAGAGTTGCTCGACGACGCTGTGGAAATGACCTTCCCCGCCAGCGACCCGATTTCCGTCGATGCCGGCATCACGCGCATCGAAGTGCCGCCGGAAACGGTCGATGCACAAACGGACCACCAGCATGCGGGCCAGCATGAAGCGGCCGCTGGCAAGAAATAAAGCATCCTGCCCATGAAAAAACCGGCAAGCCTCATGGCTTGCCGGTTTTTTTGCGTGCCGCGTGGCGTAAAAACTCAGGCGATCGACGGGATGCTGCTTTTCTGCATGTTGACCTGCGCGGCGATTACCTCGTGCGGGATGCAGCAAAAGCGGTTCTTGCCGGCGCGTTTGGCTTCGTACAGGGCCGTGTCGGCCGCGCCCAGCAGCGATTCGACGGTGCTCGCGTCGTCCGGGTAGATGGCGATGCCGATGCTGGTCGACAGGCGCAATGTCAGGTCGTTGATGAAATAGGGTTCGGAAATGACTTCGATCAGCTTGGCGGCCGGTTCGCGCGCGTCGCCCTTGCCGGCCAGGTTGCCCAGCACGATGACGAACTCGTCGCCGCCGATGCGCGCTACCGTGTCTTCCTTGCGCGAGGCGCCCACCAGGCGGGCCGCCACCATTTTCAGGATTTCATCGCCATAGCCGTGGCCGTAACTGTCGTTGATGGCCTTGAAGCCGTCCAGGTCCAGGTACAGGATGGCCGACTTGCCGCGGCTGCGCGCCGATTGCTGCAGGGTATGCTCGATGCGGTCCTCCAGCAGGCGCCGGTTCGGCAAGCCCGTCAGCGGATCGTGCAGCGCCAGTTCCTGCTGCTGCTTGCTGTATTGCGCCAGTTCCTTGTACAGCAGGCGCACTTCCAGCATGTTGTGGATGCGCTTGTGCACTTCCATCAGGTCGAAGGGCTTGCTGATGAAGTCGCGCGCGCCCGCTTCCAGGGCGGCGATCTTGAAACTCGGCTGTGCCGTCAGGGCCAGCACGGGCAGATAGCCGCCATGCTCGATTTCCTTCAAGCCTTTCATGACCTGGAAACCATTGAGTTCCGGCATTTGCAGATCCAGCAAGATCAGGTCGTAGCAATGCTCCCGGTGCAGGGGGCAAACCTGGGCCGGACGCATGGTGGCCGTCACATTGGTATAGCCGGCATCGCGCAGGATTTCCAGCATCAGGTCAACATTGTCGGGTGAATCGTCGACGACCAAAATTTTGGCTTTCAAAATCTCATCTTGGCTGGGCATGTAAGGTCTCGGTTATACGGTCTATGCAACGCTGGCTTCTACCGCAAATGATAGGTTGACGGCAGTGGAAAGATAGTAGCGCCTTGCAACAAGATAGGGCGCACAACAGCGCTTGAGCTCGCTTTTGCCATTCTAGCCGGCCAAGGCTGCCGTCTCCAGCCTGCCGTGCAGGTGTGCTTCTGCATTTCAGTGTAGCAAACTTTGGCTTAGTTGCTTGTAGGACAGTGCCGCGTCTGCAAGTAGGAAGGCTAACCCATGAAAATAGTCATTTTGTACTGCACTATGTATTTCTTTGCATCATCTTTTTAGGGCTGTGTATTGCGGCCCTGTTCAGGGCGCTGGGCTGGCATGCGCGTTGCGGCCAGTTGCGCCACGGCCGCCAACAGTTCGGCCGGGTCGAGCGGTTTCGAGACCCAGGCCTGGAAGCCGCTGGCCAGCGCCCGCTGGCGGTCCTGCGGTTGCGCGAACGCCGTCAGCGCCAGCGCGGGCAGACCGGCCGCATCGGGGGAGGGGTGCGCGCGTATGTGTGCCAGCAGGTCGAAACCGTCCGCGTCGGGCATGCCGATGTCGCTGACCAGTACATGCGGATGCACCTGGTCCAGCAGTTGCAGCGCTTGCGCCACGCTGCCGGCGCCATGCACTTCGGCGTGGCTGTCGCGCAGGATGCGCGCCGTCAGTTCGCGCGCATCGGCCTCGTCATCGACCAGCAGCACCGTGACGCCGCGCAAGTCAGGGCTGGCGGACAGGTCGCCGCCCCTTGGGCGCGCCGGCGCGGCCCGCGTCCCCAGGGGCAGGCGCACGGTGAAGCTGGCGCCCTGCATGTCGCCGGCGCTGCTGACGGTGACCGTGCCGCCATGCTGCTCCACCAGGTGCTTGACGATCGCCAGCCCCAGCCCCAGGCCGCCATGGCGGCGCGTGGTGGAGGCGTCGGCCTGGCGGAAGCGGTCGAACACGTGGGGCAGGAAGTCTTTCTTGATGCCGACGCCGTTGTCGGCCACCGTGATGGCCAGGCGGCTCGCCTCGCGGCGCACGCCGATCTCGACCCGCCCCCCTTGAGGCGTGAATTTGAGGGCATTCGACAGCAGGTTCCAGATCACTTGCTGGATACGGCTGGGGTCGCCCGTGATGGTGCCCGCATCGCTGGCGATGTTGCTGTGGATGGCGATGTGCTTGGCGTCGGCCGCCGGACGCAGGGTTTCGATGGCCGAGGCGATGATGCTGGCGGGCACGACCGTTTGCAGGTCCAGCAACACCTTGTCGGACGTGATACGGCTCATGTCGAGCAAGTCTTCGATCAGTTGCGCCTGCGCGCGCGCATTGCGTTCGATGCTTTGCAGGCCCCGGTGCAGGTCGGCCTGGTCGCGCGTGCCGCGCCGCAGCACTTGCGCCCAGCCCAGGATGGCCGACAGCGGCGTGCGCAATTCGTGCGACAGGGTGGTGAGGAAATCATCTTTCAGCTGATTCGTGCGCTCGGCTTCGGCGCGCGCCTCGCGTTCGCTGTCGAGCAGCATCTTGCGCTCTTCGGCAGCGCGCGTGGCGGCCGCGTACAGGCGCGTATTGTCGAGCGCGACGGCGGCCTGGGCCGCGATGGCCGAAACGATGCGTTCGCTGCGCGCGCTGAACATGCCCGCCTGCGGATGGCCGAGCAGCAAGCGGCCCAGCAACAGGCCCGAGCGCGAACTGACAGGCAGGCTCAGGCAGCTGCGCAAAGGCGGCGCGCCACCGGCGCTGGCGTCGGGCGCGGCCAGCAAATCGTTCTGGCGCATGGCCGGTCCCTGGCGCAGTTCCGTGGCGACGGCGTCGGCCTGGCGCAGGCTGATGCCGTTGACGGCGCGCGCCGATGGCAGGGGAGCGGCGCTGTCGTGGACCTCACCCACATCGTCATAATAAAAGGCGCCGAAGCGCGCGCCGCTGATGCGCGTGGCCGCATCGACGGTTTCCTGCAGCAGGGCCGGCAAGTCGAGGGTGCTGGCCAGGGCCGCGCCCGTATTGTTGAGCAACTCGAGCACGCGCGTTTCGTCGCGCAAGGCTTCCTGCGCGCGCTTGACCTGGTCGACGTCGGTACTCGTGCCAAACCAGCGCAGCAGCTGGCCGCCCCGGTCGCGCACGGGATTGGCGCGCGTCAGGAACCAGCGGTACTGGCCGTCGGCGCCACGGATGGGGAACTCCATTTCGAAGGGCGTGCCATCACGCAAGGCGGCCTTCCACGCGTGCAGCATGGGCGGCAGGTGCTGCGCGTCGTAGGCGATGCTCCAGCCGTCGCCCGCCATCTGTTCGGCAGTCGTGCCCGTGTAGTCGTGCCAGCGCTGGTTGTACCAGGCAATAGTGCCGTCGAAGCTGGCGATCCAGGCCAGTTGCGGGATGGAATTGGCCAGTGCGCGCAAGTCTTCCTCGCTGTGGCGCAAGCTTTCCTCGGCCGCCTTGCGCTGGCTGATGTCCTGGATATACGTGGTCAGGCCGTCGCTGGAAGGGAAGATGCGCACTTCCAGCCAGCGCCCCAGCGGCGGATACAGCAGCTCGAAACTGCAGCTGTGCTGCTGCGCCATGGCGCGCCGGTACTGCGTTTCCAGTTCCGTGCCGTGCAGGTCGGGGCAGGCTTGCCACAGGTTCTTGCCCGTCAGGCTGGCGCCAGGCGCGTGCTGCGGCGCCAGCATGGCGGCGCCGCGCGTGTTGAGGTAGCGGATGGTCCAGTCGCGGTCGAGCAGGCAAAAGCCGTCGGTAATACTTTCCAGCAAATTGGACAGGCGCTCGTCGGAAAGGCTCAGCGACGCTGATGGGGGAAGCAGGTCTTGCTCGCGGTCATGCTTGGCCATCGGAAATCCTGCAACAGTGAGTCTGCCGCACGGGCTCTTGCCCCGCCGGGCCGCCGCCGCTAAGCTCAGTTAAATAGGTCATGATGCTCAATGCCCGCCGTCATGCATTAGGGGAGGCGCAAACGCCCCTGTCTGGCTGGTATTGTAGCCCCAAGCGGCGCGCCGCCACCGCACGCTTGCGCGCCGCCTGCAGATAGCACTGGACAGGCTGGAAAGCAGTCCCTATAATCCCGCTTCTTTCGAGACAGCAACTTCTCGATTCGCTGGGCGCCACTGTGAAAGCAGAAGCGTCCATCGATAAAAAGGCGTGCGCTTTTTGGCAGTGAAAAGGTAGTCGATCATGCGGGGCGGTATTCTGCAAAATCAGCTAAGCGATTGAAAAATCGAACTTTTCAAAGCGAAATGAATACGCTATAATGTTTGCCTGCGCGGCTGTAGCTCAGCTGGATAGAGTACTTGGCTACGAACCAAGGGGTCGTGGGTTCAATTCCTGCCAGCCGCACCAGAATACTGAAAATCAGACTTTGCCTGGTTTTGTTGTAACAAGTTTCACCTCCATGTTGTTAATGGGATGTTGTAGAAGTTTTGCGGCTGTAGCTCAGCTGGATAGAGTACTTGGCTACGAACCAAGGGGTCGTGGGTTCAATTCCTGCCAGCCGCACCAGTATTGCCAAGATGAAGTTCGCTTCGTTTTGATGAAAGTTTCAAGCTTCGCGCCGTCTGGCGAAGTGTGTCAGAGTTTGCGGCTGTAGCTCAGCTGGATAGAGTACTTGGCTACGAACCAAGGGGTCGTGGGTTCAATTCCTGCCAGCCGCACCAGTATTAGCAGTAGTGAAAAAACCCGGAAAGTTCGCTTTCCGGGTTTTTTTTCGTCATCACGGCGCCTTCGCAGCGACCATGCTGGCGGCCTGGGCAATTGTGAAATATCCGCACGACGCCCTTTGCCATTCTGCAAAGCCCTGCTATAATCTTGTCTTAGGCGGCTGTAGCTCAGCTGGATAGAGTACTTGGCTACGAACCAAGGGGTCGTGGGTTCAATTCCTGCCAGCCGCACCAGAATATTGGGGGTCAGATTGTAAAATCTGATCCCCTTTTTCGTTTCCGAACAGATTTACGACAGGTCGTTGGCGCCGCGCCTGTATTGCAGGCGAAACGCGCGCGGCGTGACGTGCTTGGCGGCACGGAACTGGCGGTTGAAATGCGCGAGGTTGCGGTAGCCCGCCTCTTGCGCGATGACGGCGATGGCCAGATTGCTTTCGATTAGCTGTTGGCAGGCGCGGCCGATGCGCAGCCGCGCCAGATACTCGCCCGGCGTGCAATGCGCGTGGCGCTTGAAGCAGCGGTGAAACGCGCCCAGCGACAGGGCGGCCCGCTGCGCCAAGGTCTCCAGTGCGATCTCTTCCCGGAAATGCGCGTGCATGAAGTCAAACACGATTGCCATGCGCTTTTGCTGTCCATCGGCATGCACCGGCGCCTGCGCTGTCGAGGCCAGCGGCCGCGCGGCGCCATCGCCGGCCAGGTCCAGCAGCACGTCGAGCAGCAGCGGCAGGCGCTGCGGCACGGGCAGGGCGTTCAGTTGCAGCAGTTGATGGGCGCAGCGCGCGCTCGCGTCCGCTGAAAAATGCAGGGCCGGGCCGGCGCGGGCGGCCAGTTGCCGCACGCTGTGCAACTCCGGAAAGCAGGCGGCCAGCTGCTCCACCCACTCCAGCGAAAACCACACGACGACGGCCAGCATCGGTTGCGTGCTGTCGATGCGTTCGCTGGCCGACCACGTGTGCGGCAAATTCGGCCCCAGCAGCACCAGGTCGCCCGGTTCGAAGTCGCCCAGATGGTCGCCGATGTAGCGTTGCCCGCGCGCATTGACCGTCAGGGTCAGTTCGAATTGCGGGTGGTAATGCCAGATGAAGGGAATGGCGTCGAGTTCGCGCCACAGCAAGCCCCAGGAGTGGCCCGTCGGGATCGTGACTTGTTCAAATAAAGGCGTCATCGTGACGTTTTGAGGATATGGATAGTCAGGATAGTATCAGTATTGGTTGCTGCGCACGCATTTTGCGCGGCACCGGCGTAGCACAATCCGTCTCATACCAACACAGGAGACAGCGATGCAAGAAGATCGATACCAATACGGCGAAGACCGTCCCGGCAACCCGTCCGTGGCCTACACGGAACAAACCCAGTTGTGCGACATCCAGAAACAGCTGCCGCTGCGCGTGCTGTCCGACAGCGACTTCTTGCACTGGCAAACCTACGGCTACGTCATCGTCAAGGATGCCGTCTCGCCAGAGCAGGTGCGCCGTACGACAGATTTCCTGTGGGAATTCCAGGGGCTCAACGAGAACGATCCCGCCACCTGGAACCGGGACCAGTTGCGCGACCACGCGATGAAAGAACTCAACGGTTCCGGCATGGTCGAGGCCTACCACAACCAGACCCTGTGGGATAACCGCCAGACCCGGCGCGTCTATGACGCCTTTGTCGACATCTGGGATCGCGAGGACCTGTGGGTGACGATCGACCGCGCCAACTTGAACACGCCGAACAATGGCAAGCGCAAGTTTGGCGGCTTCATCCACTGGGATGCGGATACGACGCTCGACCCGCTGCCCGTCAACGTGCAAGGCGTGTTGGCCCTGTCCGATACGTCGCCCGAGAGCGGCGGTTTTCAATGCTATCCGGAACTGTTCAACAACTTGCTGGCGTGGCGCAAGACGGTGCCGGCGGACCGCAATCCATGGCAGCCGGACTTGGCGACGGTGCCGTATCCGATGGAATTCATCGCCATGAAGAAAGGGGAGCTGCTGATCTTCAACAGCCTGCTGGCGCACGGCATCCGCCCGAACACGTCGACGGACCAGGTGCGCCTGGCGCAATACATCTCCTTTACGCCAGCGCAGGAAGACAATCAGTCGCTGCGCGACTGGCGGGTGCAAAGCTGGCGCGAGCGCAGCGCGCCGCAAGGCTATGCGTTTCCCGGCGACCCCGAGGAAAAGGAAAGCCGGCGCTATCCGCAGGCACAGTTGACTGAACTGGGCGAGAAAATTCTCGGCGCGCGCGCTTGGTAAGCGTGGCGGCATTGCCTGCCGGATAGACAATTGCAGGCAAATGCACGATCATGGTTCGACTTGCCATCGACCGAGGAAACGCATGAGTATCATCACCAGCATCGAAGACTTGCGCGTGCTGGCCCAGAAACGGGTGCCGCGCATGTTTTACGACTACGCCGATTCCGGCTCCTGGACGGAATCGACGTACCGCGCCAACAACAGCGATTTCGCCAAGATCAAATTCCGCCAGCGCGTGGCCGTCAACCTGGAAAACCGCAGCCTGGCTTCGACCATGGTGGGCCAGCACGTGGCGATGCCGGTGGCCCTGTCGCCCACGGGCCTGACGGGCATGCAGCATGCGGATGGCGAAATCCTCGCGGCCCAGGCGGCCGAGCGCTTCGGCGTGCCGTTTACCCTGTCGACCATGAGCATCTGCTCGATCGAGGACGTGGCGGCGAACACGACGAAACCGTTCTGGTTCCAGCTGTACGTGATGAAGGACCGCGAATTTATCAACCGCCTGATCGACCGCGCCAAGGCGGCGAAATGCGGCGCGCTCGTGTTGACCCTGGACTTGCAGGTGCTGGGCCAGCGCCACAAGGACTTGCGCAACGGCCTGTCGGCGCCGCCGAAATTGACGATTCCGAATATCCTCAACATGGCCACCAAGCCGCGCTGGGTGGCGGGCATGCTGGGCACGAAACGCCGCGGTTTTGGCAACATCGTCGGCCACGCCACGTCCGTGTCCGACATGTCGTCGTTGTCGGCCTGGACGCAGCAGCAGTTCGACCTCAGCCTGTCGTGGGCGGACGTGGAATGGATCAAGCAGCGCTGGGGCGGCAAACTGATCATCAAAGGCATCATGGACCCGGAAGACGCGCGCCTGGCCGTGGCAAGCGGCGCTGACGCGCTGATCGTTTCGAACCACGGCGGGCGCCAGCTCGATGGCGCGCAATCGTCGATCGAAGCCTTGCCCGCCATCGTCGACGCCGTCGGCAGCCAGATCGAAGTGCACATGGATGGCGGCATCCGCTCGGGCCAGGACGTGATCAAGGCCGTGGCCCTGGGCGCAAAAGGCGTGTACATCGGCCGCCCGTTTTTATACGGCCTGGGCGCCATGGGCGGGCCGGGCGTGACCAAATGCCTGGACATCATCCGCAACGAACTGGACCTGACGATGGCCTTTTGCGGCTTGCGCGACTTGCAGCAGGTGGACAAAAAGATCCTGCTGCCGGGCACGTTTTAAGCGGCAATCCGCACGATGTGAAAGCCCTCCGAAGAGTCGGGCGGCACGAAGTGGCGCGTGATTTCATCAAATTGCGCGTCGCTGGTGGAGAACGGGTGCAGCCTGCTTTCATTGCGCTGGCGCAAGCGCGCCTTGCATTCTTCGTCCGAAACGTCCAGGTAATGCAGCACGTGCGGCGTGCCTGCCTGCTGGAACAGTGCGCGCATCCAGGCGCGGCTGGCCGGCGTATTCGCGGGAAAATCGAGCACGACGGACACGCCCGCCCGCAGCATCTGCAGGGCCAAGGGGGCGATGGCCGCGCGCAGCCGTGCCGCGCATGCCACGTAGTCGGCCAGGCTGGCGATCTGGCCCGGATACAGCTGCGCCAATAAAGTGTCTTCGCTGATGCGCACCGTGTGCGGCGCTTGCGCAAGCCGGCTGGTCAAAGTGGATTTTCCGGAGGCTATCTTGCCGCAGACGAGGTGCAGGGTGGGGGAAGCGTTGGTGCTGGAAGTCGGGGTCATGGTCGCTCGCTAAAAAAGAAATGAAGCCTGCGAGACGGTTTGACCAGTGACTGCACATCAAAGCCGCCCCTCAGGCGGCTTTGGCAATCACACTGCTGCTAAGCCACCATCGTTGGAATGGCGGCAATAATGGAGGGCAGGGGAGGGAATGGCGATTGCATGGCGTAACGATGCCATGCGATGGGCGGCCTTGTCAATGCCGGTGCCTATTCGAAGAATTGCCGGTACTGCGCAAACGGCTCCAATCCCACGCTGGCGCGGCGCTGCTCCAGATGCTGCGGATCGGCGATGGGGAAAGCGACGCTCTTGCCGTCGCTGCCCGTCTGGAACTGGCTGCCGTACAGTTGCGGCAGTTTGTCATTGGTCAAGTCGCGGTCGATCGCCAGTGCCAGCCTGGACGGCGTGATTTCGCCTTGCGCGGCCGCCGCGCGCATCAGCGCCAGGCTGCTTTTGAGGAAGGCGTCCGAGCCGTGCTGGGCGATCAGCCATGCGCTGGCCGCCGCCTTGTAACCGACCATTGTTTGCGTGGGCCATCCCTTGCTGGCGATGATGTGGCGCAGCCGCGCTTCGTTCCTCGCATCCGTCTCGCGCATGCGCTGCCGTGCCTGCAGGTCGGCACCTGTTGCCGGCCAATCCGTGCGTGCGGCCACGTCTTCCTTTTCCATGGCCAGCAATTCCTGCGCCATCGCCGCTTCCGGCACCGCCGTCCCATACAGCAGGATATCCGGCGCGCCCGCCGTGGCGGCGTCGTGGATGAGCCTCGGTTCCGCTTCCCATTGCGGCGCCCGCGCGACCAGCGCCAGCAAGGTGCCTTCCGGCACGTCGATGCGGTAGCGGCCATTTTCGACCGTGCCATGTATCTGCGGCTCGCCGTGCATGCGCTCGGCAACGATGCTGATGGCTTGCGGCAGCGGCGCACCGTTGCTGCGGATGGTGCCGCTCAGTTCAAAGGCACCCGCGTGGTTGCTGAAGCAGAGCAGGGTGACGCAAAGCAGGTGTCGCATGGGAGTCCGATCAGGATAGGTGTGGCGTCAGTTCAATGCGCGTCCATTGCGCCGCCTGCCACAGCGGCGCCGCACCGGGCGCGGCCAGCAGCGGGAATACGTCGTAGTCACGTGAAAAAAACGCCATGCGGATTCCTTATGCTTGCAAGATGGTCGCGCGCTGGCTGGGGCGCAGCAGGTAGACGCCGTACAGGCACAGGGGCAGCACGGCCAGCAGGGCGATGTACGGCAAGATGGACGCGCCGTCTTCGGCCGGGTTGGGCAAGGTGGCCGTCACCAGCGCGTAGTCCCACAGGCCATGCACGAGCACCATCGGCCAGATGGAGCGGGTGCGCAGGCGGATGGCCGCATAGCCGACGCCCTGCAAGGCGGCGGCCACGGCTTGCCACAAGGCGCCGCTGACGTCGCCCGTGGCCAAGCCGTTGGCCGTGTGGGCCAAGCCGAACAGCGCCGAGGAAATCAGCACGGCCGGCCAGACGGCGTAGCGGTCCAGCATGCCCTGCAACAAGATGGCGCGGAACATCAGTTCTTCCGAGATGGCCACCAGCGCCGCATTGCACGCCACGATCAGCAGCACGCGCGGCTGCGGCCAGCCGCCGGCCCAGGCCAGCAACAGCATCAGCAGCGCATACAGCAGGGGAGGGCAGACGAGCCACAGCGATTTCCAGGGCTGCGGCGCGCCCAGGCCCGCTTCGCGGGGCCGGCTTGACGCCAGCAGCAGCGCCAGCGCGAACACTGCGGCCAGCGCCCACGACAGGCCGATACGGCCCGTGACGGCTGCGCCCGGCAAGGCGTAGCCGGCGGCTTCCAGCCAGCGGCCGCCCATGCTCAAGCCCAGCCAGACGGCCAGTGCGATGAGGGACAGCGGCATGGTGAGGGCAATTCTTTTTCCGGACATAAGCGGCCTCATGCTATTGGTGCGCCGCCGCTGACGCGGTTGCGGCCCGTGTTTTTCGACTGGTACAGCAAGGCATCGGCCTCGCGTATCAGCTCGCTGCTGTCGCTGCTGTCGCTGCGTTTATCTTGGCCGGGCTGGAGCGTGGCCGCGCCCAGGCTGACGGTCACGACACCGTTTGCGCTGGCCGCGTGGGGAATCTGCAAGGCTTCCACGGCCGAGCGGATGGCTTCCGCGACGTCCAGCGCGCCCGCCGCGCCCGTGCCGGGCATGATCACGGCGAACTCTTCGCCGCCATAGCGGGCCGCCAGGTCTTCGGCCCGGCCGACGCTGCGCGCCACGGCGCCGGAAACTGCCTGCAGGCATGCATCGCCCGCCACGTGGCCATACTGGTCGTTGAATTTCTTGAAGAAATCCACGTCGAGCATGATCAGCGACACCGCGTGCCCGCCGCGCTGGGCGCGTTTCAATTCATGCGCCAGGGTCTCGTCGAAACAGCGGCGGTTGGCCAGTCCCGTCAAGCCGTCCTGCGAGGCCCGCGCCGCCAGGTCCGCATTCGCGAGTTGCAACTCCGTCGTGGCCACGCGCAGGCTGGCCTCGATACGGTCGCGTACGGCAATTTGCCGCATCAGCTTGCGGAACAGATAGATCAGCGCCGCGCCTGCGGCCAGCGACGCCAGCACGATTTGCATGCTCAAGCGTTGCCACTCGGCGAAGATATCTTCCTTCGACAAGCCCGCCGCAACGATGACGGGAAAGCGTTCCAAGTGGCGATAGCTGTACAGCCGCTCGATTTCATCCACCTTCGCCGTCATCATGGCCGTGCCGACCGGCCCTTTTTCGCGGTAGGCGCGCAACAGTGCGCCCGACGAAATATCCATGCCGATGACATTGGTCTGGAACGGACGGCGGTAGATCAAGGTACCGTCATCGAGGGCAAAGAAGGCCGTGCCCGTCTTGCCAAGGTTGAGGCTATCGTAGATGCGTTCGAAGGAGGCGAGCCCCAGGGTGACCAGCACCACGCCGGCAAAGGAGCCGTCCGCCAATTCCACACGGCGCGATACGGGCAAGACCCATTGCCCGCTGGATTTGCTGCGCACGGGCGCGCTGATACGGCTGCCCAGCTGCGCCTGCGTCTTGTGATAAATGAAGTAATCGCGGTCCGCATTGTTGCCGTCCTGCCCGGCGCCGGACGAGCTGGCCAGCCAGTCTCCTTGGCTGTCAAAAATGAAGACGCCGGCAATTTCCACGATATTCTTCGACAGCTGCTGCAGATGCGATTGCAGCCGCTCGCCGGTCGCGTCATTATTGCCTTCGTTGCGGATGTGCTCGACGATATCTTCCAGCATCACATCGGCCACTTCCAGTTCCATGTACGCTTGCGTAGCCAGGGTGCGCGCCATGTGTTGCGTCGTCGACTTCGCTTCGTGCAAGCGCACTTCGCGCGAAGACCAGACGATCCAGACAGTCATGCCAAGCAGCATGGCGCACATGCAAAAGAAGCCGACGCTGGCCCAGACGATCACTGGCCGCTTGTGCTTGCTCAAGATCTCAGGCTGCGCCGGGACGGCGTGGGTAGGTGCTGCTTCTTTTACTGCGTGCATAGGCGGATCATGAAGTTGCATCTATGATATGGTGAAATATTGCCATACTACATTAAAAAGCAAAGCCACAAAGTTGCCACATCGTTATAGTTGCATGGAATAATATGCATTGCCCTTTGAACCTTTGATTGGAGTTGCATGGCCTACACGAAAACCATCACCACCGAGCGCCTGATCCTGCGCAAACCGCAACCATCGGATGAAGCGGCCTTCTTCACCATGCATGCCGATCCCGAAGTGATGCGCTATTTCAGCGAGCCGCCATGGCAAGATGCCAGCATCGCCACGCGCAAGCTTGCCGAGGACATCGCCGCTTTCGAGAGCGAGGAATTCTTTCGCTTCGCCGTCACGCTGAAGGCGACGGGCGAATATATGGGCAGCTGCAGCCTGTTTTCCGAGCACCGCCAGAACCGCCGTGCCGAAATCGGCTATGCGCTGGCGCGCCCGCATTGGGGCAAGGGCTATATGCAGGAAGCCTTGTCGGCGTTGCTGGAATACGCGTTCATCGAGCGCGACCTGAACCGCCTGGAAGCCGATATCGACCCGCTCAATACGGCTTCGGCCAGCGCCCTGGAACGCCAGGGTTTCAAGCAGGAAGGTTTCTTGCCCGAACGCTGGATCGTCGGAGGCCACGTCAGCGATACGGCCCTGTACGGCTTGCTGCGGCGCGAGTGGGAAGCGCGGCGCAAGAGCGCCGCGTGAGCGGGCCAGCTATCGAAGCGCTCGAGCGCTGGCTGGGCCACGCCTTGCCGGCGTACTACCTGCGCTTTCTGCAGGGCTGGCAAGAAGACATGCGCGGTGAACAGGTATTACTGTACGGCGTGGAAAGTTTAATGGAGCGCAACGAAACGTATGACACGCTGCAATCCTGTCCCGGGTACATGACCATCGGCGACGACAGCGGCGGGCGCGCCGTCATGCTGGCGCTCGATGGCGGCGACCGCGCCGTGTATCTGGTCGGGCACGGTTCCATGCACCGCGACGATTTCGAGGTGGCCGCCGATGATTTTACATCCTGGCTGGCCGCCGATTGCCCGCTGGACTGAGGGGAATGCCAAGCGATGAAAACTGCCGATTTACCCGTTTCAGCCCATCCATTGGTGAGTTTTCGCCACCTGGAACGCAGCGACGCGCCCGCCTGGTATGCCTACCTGGCCGATCCTGTTGTCGTGGAGCACACGAGCTGGGACTTGCGTTGCGTCGACGATCTGCAGGCCAATTTCGATGATTATGCATCGGCCCAGCCAGCGTCCTCCATCCGCCTGGCCATCGTGCTGCGCGAGGGCGGCCAGTTGGTGGGCACCATCGGCTTCAATGCCGTTTCCCCGCAGCACCGCACGGCGGAGATTGCCTACGATCTTTCTCCCGCCGTATGGGGGCAGGGCGTGGCCACGTCCATCGCCGCGTCGGTCGTGGACTGGGGCTTCCAGCGCCTGGGCTTGCTGCGCATCCAGGCGACTGTGCTGGAGAGCAATGAACGCTCGATCCGCGTGCTCGAGCGCTGTGATTTCGAACGCGAAGGCTATCTGCGCTGCTACCGGCAAATTCGCGGAAAATCAGGCAACTTCTGGCTGTATGCGCGCATCGCCGGCGTTTGGCGAATAAACTTTCCTTGAGCATACTGCTGGTGGAAGACCACCTGGCCATCGCACGCCAGGTGCTCGACTTCCTCGACGGCCTGGGTTGGCAGACGGACCATGCGGGCACGGGCGCGCTGGCCGTGCAATTGGCCACGTGCAACAGGTATGACGTGGTGCTGCTGGACCTGAACCTGCCCGACATGGATGGCTTGCAAGTGTGCCGCGCCATCAAGGCGGCCGCGCCCAGCAATGTGCCGATTTTGATGCTGACGGCGCGCGACTCTTATGGAGACAAGGCACGGGGCTTCCGCGACGGCGTCGACGATTACCTGCCCAAGCCGTTCGACTTGCGCGAAGTGACCTTGCGCTGCGAAGCGCTGGCGCGGCGTCTGGTGCTGCCCTTGCAGCGCCTGCCCGGGAAGCGCGCCAGCTGGCGTCCGGCAGCGCCGTCCATTTCAGCGAGCGACACCGTCCCGACGAGATCGGTTTCCTGGCGCGCCGCCTGGAAACCACCTTTGCCGAACTGCAGGCGGTGTTGCAGCGCGAACAGGCATTCACCCGCGACGTCAGCCATGAATTGCGCAGGCCGCTGACCTTGATGCACAACACCTTGGCGCTGGCCGATGCGCAGCCCCTGGGCGGACAGGAGCAGGCGCAGCTGCGGCAATCCACGGACGAGATGCGTGCCACCATCGACGTGCTGTTTGCGCTGGCTCGGGCCGAACAGTTGCCAGGCGCAGCGGTGTAGTTGCGCGGCTGCATAGAGCAATGCCTGCTGTCCCTGGACTTGCCCGAGCGGCTGGAGGTGGTTGGCAACCCGCAACTGGTCATGTTGCTCATCAATAATTGCCTGGCGAATGCCTTGTTCCATGGCGGTCCTGATTGCCGCATCAGCATTGCGTTTGCGCAAGGCCACCTGAACATCGTCAATATCGTGCAGGCTGGGCAGCCACCGCGCGTCCAGGGTTTCGCGCATGGCCAGAACCTGTTGCTGCGCCTGGCACAAGCCATGCGCTGGGACATTGCGTTCCACCCCGGCGCGACGCAATACCGTGTCGCTATCGTTCCCACCCAGGCGCAATAAAGTCAGCGGATTTCACCGCGATTTCACCTCGTCCTGTTTATGCTGGCTGCTCTTTTACTTGAAGGGAAGCCCATGAAAATCGCCATCAGCCTGCTCATCCTGTCCTGCCTGTGCACATCCGCGCTGGCCCAGCTGCAATCGCTGCAACACAAGAAAGGCAAGCGCCGCTACATCGTCTATACGCCCCCCCGCCTACGACAGCGCGCTGCAGCAAGTCTTTCCCGTCGTCTTCAATTTCCATGGCGGCGGCATGAGCATGGCGGAACAAATGCTGTACACGCAGATGAACAAGACGGCTGAATGGCACCAGTTCATCGTTGTGTATCCACAAGGCATCAGGCAGGACTGGAACGTGGGTTTCGGCATGGATTACCTGGCGGGCACGGACGATGTCGGTTTCACGCAAGCCATGTTAAGTAAACTCAAGCAGGATTACCGCATCGATGACCAGCGCGCGTATGCGACGGACCTGTCGCGCGGCGGTTTCTTTGCCCTGCGCCTGGCGGCCGAGCTGCCGCAGCAGTTCGCCGCCGTCGCCTCGGTGGGCGCGCCCATGCAGGAACCCGTGGTACAGCACCATCAGCAGCGCGGCAAGATCGGCATGCTGTTGATACAAGGGACGGCCGACAAGGTCGTGCTGCATGAAGGCAAGGCCGCCAGCTACCTGTCGGCGCAGGGCACGTTCGATTACTGGCGCAAGCACAACGGCATCGACGGCGCCACGCCGCAGCCGCGCCTGCTTCCTGGCCCTGCTGGCGATGCCACGCAAGTGAGCTGGCTGGAGCAGGGGAGCGGTGCTGGTGGCGCCAGCGTTGCCTTGATCAGTGTCAAGGACGGCGGCCACACGTGGCCGGGCGCCGATGCCTTCAATATCGGCCTGCCCATCGGCAAGACCACGCGCGCCATTGATGCGAATGAGGTGATTTGGGCATTTTTCAGCCGCCATCGCCGTTGACGCCATGCTAGGATGGCGGCGCGTGACGCAATCATCGGGCGACAGGAAAGGCAGGCACAGTGGCATTATCAACAGCAGGTATCGCGGCCATGGCCGAGGCAATCTTTGCCAAGCCTGGCGCGGCCGTGGCGCAGGCGTATTCGGAGGCGGAACGGGAAGCGCTGCATTTCCACTCGCCTGCCGAGCTGTGCGCATATGCGGCCAAACTGGAGGCCGAAGGCGACAGCTGCGTGCTGCTGGCCGTTTATTACCCCGACATGGCCGGGCACTTTGCCCCGCGCCGTATCGCGCTCGACCCGGCCCAGTGCGACGGCCTCACGTACCGTTACGTCTGCGAAGGCTGGGGCGTCATCCGGGTGTACCTGCGCTTGTCCAGCGGCAAGGGCCCGGACTCGAATGTGGGTGCCAATTCCCAGAAACGTGCGGAAAAATGGCAGCGCCATTACCCGGAATTCGGTCCGGCCGACGCATGGGACTGGGACGCCGTGGGCCGCCATGAACGCCGGCTGATCCGCGTGTTGAAGCAGGTTGCCGCACAGGAGGGCTTGTCATGACGGACGCGATGCAGATCAACCCCGTCACCATCTTTTGCCGCTCGCTGGCGCAGCTTTCCGCCATGCTTGACAAGACCGGTACCGCGCCGCACATGTTGGCGGCGCGTTTGCACCCGGACATGCTGCCATTTGCCCAGCAGGTGCGCGCGGCCGTGAGCTTTTCCCTGCGCGGCTGCTGCCCGCTGGCGGGGCTGGACGTGGTTGATTTCAGCGCCGCCGCCAGCCTGCAGGAGCAGATCGCGCACACCATGCTCTATCTCAAGGCCATACCTGTGGAGCGTTTTGACGGGCCGCCCGAACGCATCTGCCGCGACCGCGCCGGCTTTGCCGACATCGCGCTGCCAGCCGGTGAATACCTGAATTTGTATATTTTGCCGAATTTCTACTTCCACTTCAGCATGGCGTATGCGATTGCGCGCAGCCAGGGAGCCGCCATCGGCAAGGGCGATTTCGACGGTTATCACGCGTATGCGCCGGGATTTTCATTCGAGACGCCGGCCGCGTCGTAATAATTACAGTCCCGCTTCCTTCCAGGCGGAAAACCCCAGCCGTTTCAACAGCCGGCCCGACAGCCCGCAGCTCCAGCAACTGATCTGGATTTTCCTGTGTCTTGCCGGCCCCTGCGCATGCCAGGCTTGCTCGGCATAATCGAGCAGGGCGTCGCTGAGCGGGGAGACGTCGGCTGTCGCAGGCAGGCGAGTCATCAATTCGAACACGCCGTGAGGCGTCTCCTTGACCTGCAGCAAACCGGACAGCAAGGCGCGCAGCACGGCGCCGTCGATGGAGCCGCTCGCTTGCGTGTAGCGCTGTTGCCAGCACAGGCTGCGCGCCTGCCACAGGGCAAGCAGCGCGGGCACGTCGGCCGCCCGCAGTTGCCCGATCAGCTCGTCCGCTTCGTGAAACAGGTCGAGGCGGTCGTATTCGTCGCTGTCCAGGCCCAGCAGTTCATCGAGTTCGTGCAATATGCTCATGCCACCACGTTCGTGGGCGCGCCCCGCTCGAATGCTTCCACGTTGCCGATCAGGATGTCGGCCAGCTTTTGCATGGCCTCGCCACTGGCCCAGGCCGTGTGCGGCGTGAGGATGAAGTTGGGCAGGCGCAAATTCAACAGCGGGTTGTCGGGCAGCGGCGGCTCTTTCGATAACACGTCGAAACCGGCGCCGGCGATCACGCCGTTTGTCAATGCATCGGCCAGCGCCGCTTCATCGACGAGACCGCCCCGCGCCGTGTTGATCAACAGCGACGTCGGCTGCATGCGCGCCAGTTCTTGCGCGCCGATGATGTTGCGCGTCTTGTCCGTCAAAGGCAGGTGCAGGCTCAGCACGTCGGACGTGGCCAGCAGCTCGTCGAACGTCACTTGCGTCACGCCGTCGTCCTCGATGGGCGAGCGGTTATGTACGATGACTTGCATGCCGAAGGCGCGGCCCAGCTGCGCCACGGATTTGCCCAGCGCGCCGTAGCCGAGCAAACCCAGGCGGCTGCCGGCCAGGTCGCGGATCGGGTGGCCGAACAGACAGAAGCGGTCCGACGCTTGCCACAGGCCCGCTTCCACGTCGGCGCGGTAGGCCACCAGCTGGCGGCGCAGGGCCAGCATCAGGGCCAAGGTGTGTTCGGGCACGGTGGCGCGCGCATAGTCGCGGATATTCGCCACGACGATGCCCCGTTCGCGGCAGGCGGCCAGGTCGACAATATCCGTGCCGGTAGCGGCCACGGCGATCATTTTCAAGTCGGGCAGCTGTGCCAGCTCGGCCGCGCGCAACGGCACCTTGTTCGTGATGGCGATGCTGGCGCCTTGCAGGCGGGACACCGTCTGTTCGCTGCCCTTGGTGTGCGCATGTTCTTCCCAGCTGTGCGCGAAGGCGGGCGGGCGCACGGTGGCGATCAGGCTGTCGCGGTCGAGGAAGACGATGCGGTGGGGCGATGTGCTTGCTGCGGTCATGGCTGGGCCTCGGTCAGGGTGGCGCGCGGGCTCGGGCTGGTGTTCCTGCTCTTGAGCTGCGTGGCCGGGTGGTTGGTAAACATGTCGGCGACCCATTCGACAAACACGCGCACCTTGGCGGACAGATGGCGGTTGGGCGGATAGATCACGTGGATGGGCAGCGGGTCGGATTCCCATTCACTGAGCAATTCCACCATTTTGCCCTGTTCTATCAGCGGCGCAAGCATGAAATGCGTCATTTGCACGATGCCCAGACCCGCCAGGCCCGCGGCCGAGTAGGCATTCGAATCGTTCAGGGCGATATGGCTGGGCATGGCGATCTGGATGCGTTCGCCGGCGCGCGTGAAATCCCAGTCAAACGTTTTACCCGTCTTGGCGGAGAAAAAATTCACGCCCCGGTGGCGCGGCAGGTCGTTTGGATGCAGCGGCGTGCCGTGGTGCGCCAGGTAGCCGGGCGAGGCGCACGTCATGAAGTGCAGCACGCCGACCCGGCGCGCGATCAGGTTCAGGTCGCCCAATTCGCCGCCGCGCACGGCGCAGTCGACGCCTTCCTCGATCAGGTCGACGGGACGGTCGCTGCAACCGAGTTCCAGCGAGATGTCCGGGTAGCGGGCAAAGAAATCGGGCAGGGCGGGGATGATCAGTTCGCTGGCCAGGGCCGTGGGTGCATCCACGCGCAGCCGTCCGCTGGGGCTCAATCGCGTGCGCGACAGCGATTCCTCGGCCTCGCGCACGTCCGACAGGATGCGCACGCAGCGTTCGTAATAGGCGGCGCCGTCGGACGTGATGCTGACGTGGCGCGTGGTGCGGTTGAGCAACTTGACCGACAGGCTTGCTTCCAGCGACTGGATCAGGGTCGATACGGTGGCTTTCGGCAGCTGCATGTTTTCCGCCGCGCGCGTAAAGCCGCCCGCATCGACGACTTGAATGAAAACTTCCATGGCTTGCAGCTTGTTCACTTGATTTCCTATCACTTTAGACGCGATTATTCAGAATCCTGAACAATCAATTCGTCATTGCACTCTTTATCAGATTGTAGATCAAGTCTATAGTTGTTGTACTGCAGCATAAATGTGATTGCCGCAGGAAGTTCACAGGAGAAATATCATGGGTCATCGGAATGGAATCTTTGCAGTGCTCGCTCTCGCTATGAGCTCGCTCGCTCTGGCCGCGATGGTATCGACGGATGCATACTCGATGGCGGCGCAAAGCGAAGCCAGCGGTTATAGCGCCCTGACCCATGAAGTGGGCGGTGGCGTCCTGTTGTGCCTGAACGACACCGTACTCGATGTTGCGGTGCAGCCGGTGGTGGCGCAATGAGCGTTGCCGGTACCGCGGTTGAACTGGCACCTGGCCAGGCGCTGAAGATACGCGACATCCAGGTGCAGGGCGCGCAGGATGCGCTCGGCGCGCGCGTCTACACGGCCGGCGTGCCGGGCGCCAAGCAGTCGAGCCTGATCGTCTTCTTCCATGGCGGCGGCTTTGTCGACGGCGACCTGGACGACGCGGACGACTTCCTGCGCTGCCTCGTGCTGAGCAACCCGGACCACGTGGTGCTGGCCGCGAACTACACCTTGGCCAAGGTGCGGCCGTTCCCCGCCGCCGTGGAAGACGCGCATGCCGTGTTGCTGTGGGCAAAAAAGAACAAGTCCAAGCTGGGCTGGACGGGCAAGCAGATGGTGGTGTCGGGCATCGAAGCGGGCGCCAACCTGGCTGCCGTGTGCGCCATGATGTCGCGCGACCGGGGCGGACCGCCCCTCGCGGGCCAGGTGCTGATCATGCCCATGCTCGACCCCGGCCTGTCGACCTGCTCGATGCGCAACTTGCCGACGTGCCCAGACCTGGCGGAAGTGGCTGATCAATGCGCCGCCGCCTACCGTGGCTACCTGCCAAATGCCGCTGACCGTACCCATCCGTACGCGTCGCCATTGCAGTCGAGCCGATTGAAGAACCTGCCGCCGGCGCTCATCCTGTCCGGCGAAGACGACCCATTGCGCGACGAGGCTGAACAATACGGCAGCAAGCTGATCGCCTGCGGCATCAAGACCACCGTACGGCGCATGCCCGCCGCGCCGCTGCAGGATGCGGGCGCGCGTAATGAATGCGCCTGCAAGGTACATGCCTTGAGTGAAATCGCCAGCTTTGTCGCTGGACTGGGGCAGGAGCCCGAGTCATGACGCCGCCATCTGCGGCACCGCAAAAAAACTTACACTAATCAGTTTACTTTTTGAGTTTCGGTTGTTACACTACGGAGTGTAGTTCCCATCTTGCCTGAGTTGTGCGCTCGCACAGCCAGCTTTGTCGTCCCCGTCCGCTTTTAAACAGCTGGCGGCCTGTTTACCTTTGATCGAGCGCCGTCGGGCGCCATGGCACCACCATTCACTTTTTCAGTTGGGTTGCTTCCTGCCGCCCATATCATTAGAAATTTTCATAAAACAGGGAAATAAAATGAAAAACGCTCAACAATTTTCCACCCTACTGAAGCCCCTGGCTGCCTCGCTCGCGCTGGCAGGACTGGTGGCCGTGAGCCTGGCTGGCTGCGATTCGGCCAATAGCAAGGTGCCCGACGCGCCAGCGGCCGGCGGCCCGCCCATCTCGGCCGCCGCCGTCGTTGAAAAACAGATCACGGAAACGCAGGAATTCTCGGGCCGCCTGGAAGCGATCGAGCGCGTGGAAATCCGCTCGAGAGTCGGCGGCTTCATCACGGCCGTCAATTTCAAGCCGGGCAGCGAAGTCAAAAAGGGCGACGTGCTGTTCGTCATCGATCCGCGTCCATTCCAGGCCGAAGTGTCGCGCGCCGAAGGTACGGCCGCCTCGGCCCGCGCCAAGGCGGAACTGGCCAAGCTGGAACTGTCGCGCGCTGAAAAGCTGCTGGCTGAAAAAGCCATCGCCCAGCGCGAATTCGATGAAAAAGCCTCGGGCCTGAAAGAGCTGGATGCGAATGTCCGCTCGGCGCAGGCAGCGTATGAAGCGGCGAAACTGAACCTGTCGTACACGCAGGTGCAGGCACCGATCAGCGGCCGCGTCAGCAAGGCGGAAATCACCGTCGGCAACCTGATCGACGCTTCCGCCATCCTCACCTCGGTGGTGTCGACGGACCGCATCTACGCCAGCTTCGACGGCGATGAAGATACGTACCTGCGCGTGGCCGGCACGGCGCAAAAGGGCACGCCCGTCACCGTCAAGGTAGGCCTGGCCAATGAAACGGGCTTCCCGCATGAAGGCAAGCTGGAATTCGTCGACAACCAGCTCGATCCGGCCACGGGCAGCGTGCGCATGCGCGCCACCTTCGCCAACGCCGAGCGCCAGCTGGTGCCTGGCCTGTTCGCGCGCATCCAGCTCGACGGCGGTAACGGCCCGCAGGCGCAAAGCACGGCCCTGTTGATCAGCGACCGCGCTGTCGGCACGGATCAAAGCCGCAAATACGTCTACGTGGTGGGCGCCGACAACAAGGCCGAATACCGCGCCGTCAAGCTGGGCCCGACCTCGGATGGCTTGCGCGTGGTGCGTGAAGGTTTGAAAGCGGGCGAAAAAATCGTCGTCAACGGCTTGCAGCGCGTGCGCCCCGGCGCCCCGGTGACGCCGCAGATAGTGGCGATGGATTTCGATCCGACCGCGCCTGCCGCCCCCGCAAAACCTGAAGCAAAAGATGCCAAGATCGCCGCGAAAGCAGCATCGACTTCCAAGGAATAAACATGAACTTTTCCCGCTTTTTCATCGACAAGCCGATTTTCGCGGCGGTGCTGTCGATCGTCATATTCGTGGCCGGGCTGCTGTCGATTTTCGGCCTGCCCATCTCCGAATATCCCGACGTCGTGCCGCCATCCGTGGTGGTGCGCGCGCAGTACCCGGGCGCCAACCCGAAAGTGATCGCCGAAACCGTGGCCGCGCCGCTCGAAGAGCAGATCAACGGCGTCGAGAACATGCTCTACATGTCCTCGCAAAACACGTCCGATGGCGCGATGATGCTGACCGTGACCTTCAAGATCGGCACCAACGTCGAGCAGGCCGAGACGCAAGTGCAGAACCGCGTGCAGCGCGCCTTGCCGCGCCTGCCCGAGGAAGTGCGCCAGATCGGCGTGACGACCGTCAAGTCCTCGCCCAACCTGACCATGGTGGTGCACCTGGTTTCGCCAAACAAGCGCTATGACGATATGTATCTGCGTAACTACGCGGTGCTGAACGTCAAGGATCAACTGGCCCGTTTGCCCGGCATGGGCGACATCCAGATCTTCGGCGCCGGCGACTACGCCATGCGCATCTGGCTCGACCCGCAAAAGGTGGCGGCGCGCGGCATGACGGCCAATGACGTCGTCGACGCGATTCGCGAGCAGAACGTGCAGGTGGCCGCCGGTGTGATCGGCGCCTCGCCAGCGAAGAACTCGGACTTCCAGCTGACCGTCAACACCCAGGGCCGTCTGCAGACGCCCGAGGAGTTTGGCGCCATCATCGTGCGCACGAATGCCGACGGTGCAGTGACGCACCTGAAGGACGTGGCGCGCGTGGAAATGGGCGCCAACAGCTACTCGCTGCGTTCGCTGCTGAACAATAATCCGGCCGTCGGCATGGGTATTTTCGAAGCGCCGAACGCCAACGCGCTGCAACTGTCTTCCGACGTGCGTTCCAAGATGGACGAACTGAAAAAAGACTTCCCGCAAGGCGTGGAATACCGGATCGAGTACGACCCGACGCAGTTTGTGCGTTCGTCCATCGAAGCCGTGATCCATACCCTGCTGGAAGCCATCGCCCTGGTGGTGCTGGTGGTGATCATCTTCCTGCAAACCTGGCGCGCATCGATCATCCCGCTGCTGGCCGTTCCCGTCTCCATCGTCGGCACCTTTGCCGTGATGCTGGGCTTTGGCTTCTCGATCAACACGCTGTCGCTGTTCGGCCTCGTGCTGGCCATCGGTATCGTCGTCGATGACGCCATCGTGGTGGTGGAAAACGTCGAGCGCAATATCGAGGAAGGCTTGTCGCCGCGCGACGCCACTATCCAGGCCATGAAAGAGGTGAGCGGTCCTATCGTCGCCATCGCCCTGGTGCTGTGCGCCGTGTTCGTGCCGATCGCCTTCGTGCCAGGTTTGTCCGGCGAGTTCTATCGCCAGTTCGCGCTGACCATCGCCATTTCGACCGTGATCTCCGCTTTCAGCTCGCTGACCCTGGCGCCAGCCCTGTCGGCCGCGCTGCTCAAACCGCACGATGCGCCGAAAGACGCGCTGACGCGCGGCATGGACATGGTCTTCGGCCGCTTCTTCGCCTGGTTCAACCGCTTCTTCGGCCGCGCTTCGCACCGCTATGAAGCGGGCGTAAAAGGCGTGTTGGGCCGCAAGAGCGCCTCGCTGGGCGTGTATGCGCTGCTGGTCGTTGCCGCCATCTTCACCTTCAAGTCCGTGCCGGCCGGCTTCGTGCCAGCACAGGACAAGCAATACCTGGTGGGCTTTGCGCAATTGCCTGACGCCGCTTCGCTGGACCGCACGGAAGATGTCGTGCGCCGCATGTCCGACGTCATCAAGTCGGTGCCTGGCGTCGAATCGACCATCGCCTTCCCCGGCCTGTCGATCAACGATTTCACCAATGCGCCGAACGCCGGCATCGTGTTCGCCACCCTGAAACCGTTCGACGAGCGCACCAGCAAGGAATTGTCGGGCGGCGCCATTGCGGCCGAGATCAACAAGCGCCTGGGCGGTATCCAGGACGCCTTCATCATGGTCTTCCCGCCACCGCCGGTCAACGGCCTCGGCACCATCGGCGGCTTCAAGATGATGATCGAAGACCGCGGCAATCTCGGTTACGACGCGCTGTACAACGCCACCCAGGCGCTGGCCGCGAAAGCGTACCAGACGCCGGAACTGGCGGGCGTGTTCTCGGGTTACCAGATCAACGTGCCGCAGCTGTTCGCCGACGTCGACCGCGTGAAAGCCAAGCAGATGGGCGTGCAGCTGCAAACGATTTACCAGACCTTGCAGATCAACCTCGGTTCGCTGTACGTGAATGACTTCAATCAGTTTGGCCGTACCTACCAGGTGCGCGTGCAAGCCGATGCGGCGTTCCGTTCGCATGCGCAGGATATCGCGCAACTGAAGGTACGCAACGACAAGGGCGAGATGATCCCGCTGTCGTCGCTGATGCGCGTCAAGGACAGCTATGGCCCGGACCGCGTGCAGCGCTACAACGCGTATGCCGCAGCCGACTTCAATGGCGGTGCAGCCCCTGGCGTATCGAGCGGCCAGGCGCAAGCGGCGCTGGAACGCATCGCCAAGGAAGTGCTGCCGCAGGGGATTTCGTATGAATGGACGGAGCTGACCTACCAGGACATCTTGTCCGGCAATACGATGATCTATGTCTTCCCGCTGTGCGTGCTGCTGGTGTTCCTGGTGCTCGCCGCCCAGTACGAAAGCTGGACATTGCCGCTGGCCGTGATTCTGATCGTGCCGATGTCGATCCTCTGCGCGCTGTTGGGCGTGAAGCTGACCGGTGGCGACAACAACGTGTTTACCCAGATTGCGCTGTTCGTGCTGGTGGGGCTGGCGTCGAAGAATGCGATTCTGATCGTGGAATTTGCCCGCGAACTGGAAGAGCATGGCCGTACCGTCGTGCAAGCGGCGCTGGAAGCGTGCCGTCTGCGTCTGCGTCCGATCCTGATGACGTCGATCGCCTTCATCATGGGCGTGGTGCCCCTGGTGTTCTCGAATGGCGCCGGTTCGGAAATGCGCCATGCCATGGGTGTGGCGGTCTTCGCCGGCATGCTGGGCGTGACCTTCTTCGGCCTGTTCCTGACGCCCGTGTTCTACGTACTGCTGCGCACCCTGGCGCAGCGTTTTGAGAAAAAACCAGCCGCCGTTGCCGCCAAGCCTGTCGCCGCGCCAGCGCTGGATCTGGAAGGAGATATATATTGAAAACCAAGGAAATCATCTGGCGCGTCAAGCCCGTGCTGACCGCCATGGCCGCAGCCGTGCTGCTGGCCGCCTGCGCGGCGCCGGAGTTCAAGCAGCCGCAGATCGAGACACCGGCCGCGTTCAAGGAAGCGCAAACCTTGCCCGCCGTGCAGACGGCGGCCGACGGCACGCGCTGGAAACAGGGCGTACCTGCCGAGCGCCAGGCGCGCGGCGAGTGGTGGCTGGCGTTCAATGATCCGGCCCTCACGAGCCTGATCAACGAAGCCACGCAAGCGAATGCCAACCTGGCCGTCGCCGCCGCCCGCGTCAAGCAGGCGAGGGCGATTGCCGGCATCGCCGAAGCGGACCGCATCCCGCAAGTGGGCGTGAACGTGGGCGGCCAGCGCAACCGCGCTTCCGCCGTGTCGCTCGGCTTGCCGAACGGCGCGCCGGTGGCGGCCACGAATGTCTATCAGGCCAACCTGACGGCCAGCTACGAAGTCGATCTGTTCGGCCGCGTGGCGTCCAACGTCAGCGCCTCGCGCAGCGATGCGCTGGCCGTGGAAGCGACTTACCGCTCGGTGCTGCTGTCCTTGCAGGCCGACGTGGCGCAGACCTACTTCCAGCTGCGCGCCACGGACGCCGAACTGGCGACCCTGGAACAGACGGTGCGCCTGCGCGAGGAAAGCGTGCATGTGAACCAGCGCCGCTATGACCTGGGCGACATCGGCGAGTTCGATCTGTCGCGTGCCCGCACGGAGCTGTCGACCGTGCGCGCCGAAGCCATCGGCCTGCAGCGCCAGCGCGCCACCAGCGAGCATGCGCTGGCTGTCCTGCTGGGTAAACCTGCCGCCAGTTTCACGGCGACCGTCAACCCGCTGCAAGATAGCGGCTTCCTGCCCGTGATCCCGGCCGGCATGCCGTCCTCCCTGCTGGAACGCCGTCCCGACATCGCGTCGGCGCAGCGCACCATGGAAGCGTCGAATGCGCGCATCGGCGTGGCGAAATCGGCCATGTTCCCGGCCTTGACCTTGAACGCCTCCGGCGGCGGCGCGTCCGATACCTTCTCGGACATCTTCAAGTGGAGCAGCCGCTCCTGGCTGCTGGGCGCCCTGATGTCGATGCCGATCATCGACGGTGGCCGCAACAAGGCGGCCGTGAGCCGCAGCGAAGCGCAGCTGGAAGAGTCGGTGGCGACGTATCGCCAGAGCGTGCTGGTGGCCTTCGCCGAGGTGGAAGACAACCTGGCCGGCCTGCGCATCCTGTCGGGCCAGACGCAGCAGATCGACGAAGCCGTCGTCTCGGCGCGCCGTTCGGCCGACCTGGCGCAAAAGCTGTACGACGCTGGCCGTTCCAGCTACCTCGATCTGCTCGACGCGCAGCGCAACCTGGCGGCCATCGAGCGCAACGCCGTGCAATTGCGCGGCAACCGCGCCGTCACCACGGTGGCGCTGATCCGCTCCCTGGGCGGCGGCTGGGGCGAGACGGAGCCGCAAGTAGCTGCCAACTAGTTTCCGGTCCGCGGCGATAAGCCTCTCAAGAACGGCGTCGTGCTTTGCACGGCGCCGTTTTTTTTATGGGGGGCTTGTGTAGGTCGGCTTAGCGCGTAGCGCGTAATCCGACATTTCCCGCGGCGTAAAATAAATTGAATCCAATCCCCGTCCGACCACGTAAATACTCCTGCAATCATGCAAACGCCGTCATCCAGGAGATACCATCATGCGCACCTTCGTTCCCGCAGCACTGTTCTTTACATCCATGCTGGCCGCCAGCGCCCCGTTTGCCGCCGACATGACGACCATGGTCGGTGGCCAGAGCATGTATCCGTCCAAGGACATCGTCGACAATGCTGTCAATTCGGCCGACCACACGACCCTGGTCGCCGCCGTCAAGGCGGCCGGCCTGGTCGATACCCTGAAAGGCAAGGGCCCATTTACCGTGTTCGCGCCGACGAATGCGGCCTTCGGCAAGCTGCCGGCCGGCACCGTCGAGACTCTGGTGAAGCCGGAAAACAAGGCGACCCTGACGAAAATCCTCACCTACCACGTGGTGCCCGGCAAATACGACTTCAAGGCGCTGGCCAAGGAAATCAAGATGCACGATGGTAAAGCCACCTTGCCCACGGCCAGCGGCGGCAAGTTGATGTTCGCCATGAACGGCATGCACAACATCGTGGTGATGGATGAAAGCGGCAATAGCGCCAACATCAGTACCTATGACGTGTACCAGTCGAATGGCGTGATCAATGTCATCGACTCGGTGCTGATGCCTAAATAAGCGAACGAAAAAGCGGACGAAAAAAAAGACAGGGAAAACCCTGTCTTTTTCATTTATGCCGCCGTGATTACTTGGCTGGCGCTGCTGGCGTTGCCGGCACCGCTGGTTCCGCAGGTGCTGCCTTGTCGGCTGGAGCGGCTTTCTTCGCCTTGTGATGCTTGGCTTTCTTGTGCGCCGCTGGCTTGACGGCGGCTGCCGGCGCTTCGGCCTTGACGACAGGAGCGACGACAGGAATCGGTGCCACTGGAGCGACTGGCGCAACGGCTGGCGTCTGGGCGAAAGCGGCGGTGGCGAACAGGCTGGCGATCAGGGTGGCGATAACTTTTTTCATGATGAGATCCTTGGTGTTTTTTCGGGTTGATGCAGTGAGAATGAATTACTTGGCTGCTGCAGGTGCCGCTTCAGCGGTGGCCGATGCCAGTTTTTCGTCAGCTTTGGCCTTGGTTTTCTTGGCCTTGTGGTGTGCCTTGGCTTTCGTGGTGGCCGCTTCCGCCTTGGCGCTGGCGACGTCCGTTTTCGCTGCGACGACTGCTTTCGCTTCTTTGGCATCCGCTTTGACGACGGCTTGCGCTTCCTTGGCGTCCGCTTTCACGACAGCCTTGGTGTGGGCCGCTTCCACTTTTGCTGGTACCGAGGCTGCCGGAGCGGCCGCAGGTGCTGCCGGGGTTTGGGCGAAGGCTGCGGTTGCGAACAGGCCGGCGATCAGGGTAACAATTGCTTTTTTCATGGTGCAGTCCTCAGTGGTGGTTTGTCTGGTATGTCTGTTGGTGCCGGGATGATTCCCGTGTCACTGAGCATAAAACGCGCCCCCGATCGCTTGCGTTGACGGTCATTACAAACGCTTACATCTGCGTTGTATCCGCCTTCAGGATGGCCTTCAGGATGTCTTCCGAACGGCGCTGTCCATAAGGCTTGCCGTACGCGCTGGACGCGATGCTCACCACCATGCGCCGCGCGGGTATCACGTAGATCTTGTTGCCGCCATTGCCCGAGGCGAAATGCACGGCGATCTTTTGTCCCCCGATGTCCTGCGTCTTCGCATACCAGAAATAGCCGTAGCTGTCGGCGTAGCGGTCGACGGCGCCGGTGGCCACGCGTGGCGCCAGCGCCGCTTGCAGCCAGCTCGTATCGATCACCCTCTTGCCGTCAACTACGCCGTCGTCGAGCACCATCTGGCCGATTTTTGCCGTGTCGCGCGCGCGCAGCGACAGATTACCCTGGCCCTTCGGATGGTTGGCCACGTCGCGGCCCCAGCTCCAGCGGGTGATGCCCAGTGGCGAGAACAGCACCTTGGCGGCGACATCTTCCAGGTCGGCGCCGCTGGCGCTTTCCACCACTCTGCCCGCGACATACGCCCCCAGCGAGTTGTAGCGGTAGGCGCTGCCCGGCGCCGTGGCAGCGGGCACGCCGCGCACGAAGGCGGCAGGGTCGGGCGCCGCATCGAGCTTGTCTTCATTGCCCGGCGACTGTTCGTCTTCATCGAAGGCGGCCAGGCCCGAACGCATGGTCAGCAGGTCGTCGATGAGCACCTTGCCTGCCGGGCTGCCAGCGACTTCGGGCCAGTAATCTCCCACCGTTTTTGTCGTCGCCAGCTGGCCGCGCGCCACGGCCGCGCCCGCCAGCAGGGCGGTGATGCTCTTGCCGGCCGAGCGGATGTCGTGCAGGGTGTCGGCCGTCTCGCCGTTGTAATAGCGTTCGGCCACGATGGCGCCGTCGCGCAGCACGACGACGGCGCGCAAGTCGCCATGGCTGTCGCGGTCCTGGGCTTGCAGGACTTGCTCCAGGGTGGCGGGGGCGGTTTGCGCATTGGCGGCGCAAGGCAGGGACAGGGCGGTAAGCAGCAGCAGGTGGCGCATGGGATAGGCTTCGCGGCGATGGTCGGAGTGCCAGTGTCCCCCATCTGCGCCGCTTTGTCGCGCGCAAGGTGCCTGGTTCGATGAAGTTTGCATGAAGATGCGGTGGAAGCTGCGCCATGCAAAAAGGACAGCCGAAGCTGTCCCTGGTACTGCGGGCGAAGTGGTCAAGCAAGCGCAGACCCGGCGGACGCGCTCGCGTGACGTCGTTCGCGCTTACTTCGCTGGCGTTGCCGGTGCTGCTGGAGCGGTTTCCGCCGCTTTCGCCGCATCCGCCTTTACTTTGGCTTTGCTGGCCTTGTGATGGGCCTTGGTCTTGGTGGCTTTGGCGTCGGCCTTGGCGCTGGCGACATCGGCTTTCGCATCGGCGACGACGGCTGCTTCTTTCGCATCGGCTTTCACGATGGCCTTGGTTTCCTTGGCTTCAGCCTTGACCACGGCTTTCGTGTGGGCCGCTTCCGCCTTGGCCGGAACCGATGCTGCAGGAGCGGCAGGGGTTTGGGCGAAGGCTGCGGTTGCGAACAGGCCGGCGATGAGGGTGGCGATAACTTTTTTCATTGTATTTTCCTGGCGAGTGGTAAGCGATGGTAGGGGGGATTACTTGGCTGCGGCTGGTGCGGCTTCGGCGGTGGCCGATGCCAGCTTTTCGTCAGCCTTGGCCTTGGTTTTCTTGGCCTTATGGTGCGCCTTGGCTTTCGTGGTGGCCGCTTCCGCCTTGGCGCTGGCGACGTCCGTTTTCGCGGCAACGACTGCTTTTGCTTCCTTGGCATCCGCTTTGACAACGGCTTGCGCTTCCTTGGCGTCCGCTTTCACGACCGCCTTGGTGTGGGCCGCTTCCACTTTCGCTGGTACCGAGGCTGCCGGAGCGGCCGCAGGTGCTGCCGGGGTTTGGGCGAAGGCTGCGGTTGCGAACAAGCCGGCGATCAGGGTAACAATTGCTTTTTTCATGGTGCAGTCCTCAGTGGTGGTTTGTCTGGTATGTCTGTTGGTGCCGGAATGATTTCCGTGTCACTGAGCATAAAACGCGGCCCGGAAGGTTATCGTTGACCTTGTTTACACTTTCTTACAATCGGGTGATTTAAGTGGCGTTAATTGAAAAAGACGGCGTGAAAATGCAAAAAGACAGCCGAAGCTGTCTTTTTGCATGGCGCAAAAAACGCGCTGCGTGAATTATTTGGCTGCTGCTGCGGTCGCTTCAGTTTTGGCTTCGTCAGCCTTGGCCTTGGCTTTTTTCGCTTTGTGATGGGCTTTGGCCTTGGTGACTTTGGCGTCGGCCTTGGCGCTGGCGACATCGGCTTTCGCATCGGCGACGACGGCCGCTTCCTTGGCATCGGCTTTGACTACGGCCTTGGTTTCCTTGGCTTCCGCTTTGGCCACTTCCTTGGTGTGCTTGGCTTCGGCCTTGACAGGCGCGGCTGGCGTTTGAGCAAAGGCTGCGGTAGCGAACAAGCCGGCGATCAGAGTAGCGATTACTTTTTTCATGGTGCAGTTCCTCGAGAAGTGGGGTTGTAGTTCAGGAGATCAATCCCCTGTCACTGAGGCAAAAACGCGCCGTGTGGCAATAGCGTTGACACGTTTTTTGCGAATTACAAACACTTACATTTGCCGGGGCAGGCACTCTGTTAGCTGGCGTACCGCGCCCGAGCCTGTCGCAGCCTAGACTCGAATCCATCATCACCGCATGGGGCCGCCATGAAAGCCGCCTTGAAAACCTATCAAGCCAAGCGCAATTTCGCCGTTACGCCCGAGCCTGCCGGAGGCGACGAGGATGCGAACGACGTGCTCACCTTCGTCATCCAGAAGCACTGGGCCAGCCGTTTGCACTATGACTTCCGGCTGGAACTCGATGGCACGATGAAAAGCTGGGCCGTGCCGAAAGGACCCAGCTACGACCCGCGCGACAAGCGCATGGCCGTGCAGGTGGAAGACCATCCGATTGCGTACGCGAGTTTTGAAGGCACGATCCCCGAAAAACAGTATGGCGCTGGCAAGGTCATCATTTGGGATAAAGGAACGTGGCAGCCCCAGCCCGCCACGCCCGATGCGCGCAAGGCGCTGGCGGCCGGCGAGCTGAAATTCACCCTGCATGGTCACAAGATGCATGGCAAGTGGGTGCTCGTGCGCATGAAAGGAAAGGGAGACAAACGCAGCGAAAAGCAGCCTGCCTGGCTGCTGATCAAGGAAAAAGACGACTACGCACGGCCGGCAGCGGAGTTTTCTGTCGTGGAGGAGTTCCCCGACAGCGTCAAGAACAAGGCCCTGCCCAAGCGCAAGAAGAGGGCGGACAGCTCCGCAGCGCCCGATGCCGATCTGCCCGCTACCTTGTCGCCGCAGCTGGCCACCCTGGTCGATACGCCTCCGCCAGATGCGCAAGACTGGATTTTCGAGGTGAAATTCGACGGTTACCGCATCCTCGCGCGTTGCGATGGGGAGCAGGTCAGCTTGATGACGCGCAATGGCAACGACTGGACGGCAAAACTGCCGAAGCTGCGGCGATCGCTGGAAAAACTGGGCTTGCCGCCAGGCTGGTATGACGGTGAAATCGTCGTCAACGACGCCAGCGGCCACCCGGATTTTGGCGCCTTGCAGCGCGCGTTCGATGCGGAAACGACCAGCGACATCGTGTATTACCTGTTCGACGTGCCGTATTTCGATGGCCACGATCTGCGGGGACAGCCCGTCGAGGCGCGCAGGGCGTTGCTGCAACAACTGCTGCAGAGCTTGCCCGCATCGCCGCTGGTGCGCTTCAGCGACGCGCTCGATGCTGCGCCGCAGCAACTGCTGGCCCACGCCTGCCGCCTGGGGCTGGAAGGGGTGATCGGCAAGCGGCGCGGCTCGCCCTATGTCACGCGGCGTTCCGGCGACTGGCTCAAGCTCAAATGCGGGCTGCGCCAGGAATTCGTCATCGGCGGCTATACGGCGCCGCAGGGCGCGCGCGAAGGGATCGGTTCGCTGTTGCTGGGCGTGCATGATGCGCAAGGCAAGCTGCGCTATGCGGGCAATGTGGGCAGCGGCTTTGACGATGCCAGCCTGCGCGACTTGCGGCGCCGGCTCGATGCGCTGGCTATCGAGACGAGTCCGTTTGAAGGCAAGGCTGGCGGCGTGCGCCAGCCCATCTGGGTCCAGCCGCAATTGGTGGCCGAGGTCGGTTTTGCGCAATGGACGAGTGGCGGCGCCGTGCGCCATGCCGTGTTTCACGGCTTGCGCGAGGATAAAAAGCCGGCCGCCATCGTGCGCGAGCGGGCGCGGCGACTCGACAGGGAGAAAACAATGGAGAGTAAATCCACACCGGACTGCGTCTTGCCGTCCAGTTTCAAGGTCAGCCATGCGGACCGCGTGATCGACAGGGACAGCGGCGCCAGGAAGATCGACTTGGTGTGCTATTACGCACTGGTGGGCAAGCTGATGCTCATGCATTTGCGGGGCAGGCCCGTGTCGCTGGTGCGCGCGCCATCGGGCGTCGGTGGCGAGCTGTTCTTTCAGAAGCATGTGGAGACGTCGAAGATGCCCGGTGTCAAACAGCTCGATGCAAGGCTGGACCCGGAACACCCGCCCATGCTGGAAGTGGCCAGCCTGCAGGGGCTATTGTCGGCGGCGCAGTGGAATGTGGTGGAATTTCACACGCAAAACGCGCTGGCCAGTGCCTACGACACGCCGAATCGCCTGGTGTTCGACCTGGACCCGGGCAAGGGCGTGGCCTGGCCCGCCATCCGCGAGGCGGCCGTGCTGCTGCGCGCCTTTTTGACGGAGCTGGGCTTGCCCGCCTGGCTGAAAACCAGCGGCGGCAAGGGCTTGCACGTGGTCGTGCCGATCCGGCCCAAGCATGACTGGGACACGGTAAAGGCGTTCTCGCAAGCCATCGTGGCGCACATGGCGCAGCACATCCCGGCGCGGTTTGTCCTCAAGAGCGGCCCCGCCAACCGCGTCGGCAAAATCTTCATCGATTATTTGCGCAATGGCAGGGGCGCCACCACCGTGTGCGCGTGGTCGGCCCGCACGCGTTCCGGGCTGGGCATTTCCGTGCCGCTGGCCTGGGAGGAGCTCGACGAGCTGACAGCGGGCGACCAGTGGAATGTGGGCAATGTGCACAGCCGCCTCGACGTGGGCAACACGCCGTGGGACGGCTATGCGCGCAGCGCGAAAGGTCTCGATGCTGCCATGAAAAAGCTGGCGTTTACTCCCCCGGCTTGAGCGGCAGGGCGCTGCGGGCCAGTTGCAGCGCTTCCTCGATGGCCGCGTTGAGCAGGGTGATCTCGACAGGCTTGGTCAGGTAGCGGAAAAAGCCCGCGGCCAGGCCATGCCGGATATCGCCCTTCATGGCGTTGGCCGTCAGGGCGATGACGGGGATGTGCGCCGTGCGCGTATCGTTGCGCAGGATGCGCTGCGCCTGGTTGCCATTCATGCCGGGCAGGTTGATATCCATCAGGATGACATCGGGGCGGCGCTCCAGCGCCAGCGCGATGCCCTGGCGCGCGTCGGTGGCCGAGATCATGCGCAGGTGGGGCAGGAAACTGACGATGTCTTCCACCAGGCGCAAACTGGCCGGATTGTCTTCCACGTACAGCAGCAGCGCCTGTCCGCCGTCATCGTCCCCGGTGTCGCAGGCGGGTTCGGGCAGGTATTCCGTGTCCGCTAGCCGGCTGGCGGGCGGCGCCGCCGTGGTGCCCAGTTCGATCCAGAACACGCTGCCCACGCCGACGCAGCTGTGCACGCCCATGCTGCCGCCCATCAGTTCGACCAGGCGCTTGGTGACGACCAGGCCGATGCCCGTGCCTTCCTCGCTGCCCGCCTCCTGTCCCAGGCGGTTAAACGGCTGGAACAGTTCGGCCATCTGCGCCTCGTCCAGGCCCTTGCCCGTGTCGCGGATGGCGATGCGCACGCGCTGCGCATCGGGCTGAGAAATTTCCAGTTCCACCTTGCCGTCCGGGCGGTTGTATTTGATGGCGTTCGACAGCAGGTTCAGCAGCACTTGCTTGAGGCGCGTATGGTCGGCCCTGAGCGTCAGCGGCGCGCAAGCGGGAACAACCAGGTGGATCTGGCGCTGCTGCGCCTGCTCTTCCACCATCACGCGCACTTCCTCGATCAGCGCGGGCAGCGTCACCGCTTCCATCGACAGGCTCAGGCTGCCCGATTCGATCTTTGCCAGGTCGAGGATTTCATTGATCAGGGTAAGCAGGTGGCGTCCCGAGGTGACGATGTTTTGCACGAAGGCGCGCTTTTGCGGCACGGTGGCGGGCAAGGCTTCGTTGGCCAGCAGCTGGGCAAAGCCGAGGATGGCGTTCAGCGGCGTGCGCAGCTCGTGCGACATGCTGGTGAGAAAGCGGTCCTTCGCCTGGCTGGCCCGCTCGAGTTCGATTTTCTGTTCGTTGAGCGTGCGTTCGATGCGCTTGCGCTCGGTGATGTCGCGGATGGCCGACGAGACCAGCACGCCTTCGTCCGTTTCCAGCGGCGACAGGCTGATTTCGACTGGAAACTCGGTGCCATCGCGGCGCAAGCCGTACAGTTCCAGCCCCGCGCCCATGGAGCGGGCGCGCGGCGCCGTGGAAAAGCTCTGGCGGTGGCGCGGATGATCGTGTGCGTAGCGGGCCGGGATCAGCACTTCCACGTTGCGCCCGAGCAGCTCTGCGCGCGAATAGCCGAACAGGCGTTCCGTCTGTGAATTGACGAGCACGATCTCGCCATCGCCGTTGACGATGACGATGGCGTCCGGCGCCGATTCGAGCAAGCCGCGAAATTTCTGCTCGGCCCGGCGGCGGTCGCTGACGTCGCGGATGGCGCTGATGACGAAGGTACCGATCTCCGTCTGGATCGGCGACAGGCTGATTTCCACAGGGAACTCGATGTTGTCCTTGCGCAAGCCCAGCAATTCCAGGTCGGCGCCCATGGTGCGCGTACGCGGCTGGTCGAAATAGCGCGAACGGTGCGTCACGTGCGAATGGCGCAGGCGTTGCGGCAGCAGGCTATCGATTTGCCTGCCGTTCAATTCGCCTTCCGCGTAGCCGAACAGGCGCTGCGCCTGCTGGTTGGCCAGCACGATGGCGCCCGTGGCATTGACCATGATGACGCTGTCCGGCGTCGACTCGAACAGCACGCGGTAGCGCACGTCGACGAACTGGGCGTCGCGCGCCGCCTTCAGCAAGGTCGTGTCCTTCATGGTGGAAATCAGGTAGCGGGTGGCGTCCGCACCGGCCTGTGCCGTCTGGCACGCGACGTCGACGTAGATGAGCTCACCATCCTTGCGCCGCCGCAGCGATTCGCGGTCGTAGCTGCCGTGCAGTGCCAGCTGCTCGTCGATCAGCGGGGATGCTTCGGCCTGTCCCGGCAAGGAAATCAGCTCCCACAGCGTGTGGCCCAGCGCTTCGTCGCTGGCATAGCCGAAAATGCGCTGCGCCCCGGCCGTCCAGCGCACGACGACATGCTCTTCGTTCGTGATGACAACGCCGCCAGGGGCGCCGTTGAGGATAAGCTGATCTAACTCGGCATCCATTTTTTCCCGCACGCATGACAAGGCTTGCCGGGTGGCAGGCCAGTGCATAACGTAGCGAGAAGCCTGATCAAAGTCAATGCATTTATATTATTGAAGATTCTCCTGGCTGCGAGGCGTGTTTCAGGCCGCCTTGCGCCTGGAATGCGGCGGTTTGCGGGTAGTGGACGAGGCCGCGCGCTTGCGGGCCGGCGCGGCCGGCGCTTTCTTGCCCAGGCTTTGCTGCAGCAGTGCCACCAGGTCGATCACGTTGCTGCCGTGTTCTTCTTCCGGCTCGGGCGCGGGCGGCGTGATGGTCTTGGTCTGTTTGGCCTTGATTTTCTTCTTCACCAGCGCCAGCACGTCTTCGCGGTAGCTGTCGTGGTATTGCCCGGGTTCCCAAGCTTCGCTCATGCCTTCGACCAGCGACAGGGCCATCTTGAGTTCCTTGTCGGAAATACCCGCCGCTTTCAGGGTGCTGCCGGGCAAATCAAGGTCGTCCGTGGGGCGGATTTCATCGGCGTAGCGCAGGGTGTTGAGCACGATGGCGTCGCCCACGCACACGAGTGCGCACAAATGCTGCTTGGTGCGCATGACCACGCTGGCGATGCCCACTTTATTGGCCTTGCGCAAGGTTTCGCGCAGCAGGGCATAGACTTTCTCGCCGCCCTTGGCAGGCAGCAAATAATACGGGTGCTCGTAAAAGGTCAGCGGCACCTCAAGCGCATCGACAAAGGTCAATATGTCGATGGTTTGCATGGCCTTCACATTGGCTTGCCGTAAATCCTCCTCGGACAGCACCACGTACTCATCCGTCTTGTATTCATAGCCCTTGATGATGTCGTCCCATTCGACTTCCTTGCCCGTCTTCTTGTTGTAGCGCTTGTAGCCGATGGGCGCGAAGTCGCGCCGGTCCAGCATGGACAAGTCCAGTTCATGGTCGAGACTGGCTGAAATCAGCTCGACGGGGATGTGCACGAGGCCGAAGCTGATGGCGCCTTTCCACAGTGCGCGCGCCATCGCTTATTCCCCCACGCTGCCGGTGATGGGCAGGACGATGCCGCTGATGTAGCTGGAACAGGCGGGCGAAGCCAGGAAGACGTAGGCGGGCGACAGTTCTTCCGGCTGGGCAGGGCGGCGCATGTCCGTGTCCTGGCCGAACTTCTGGATGTCCTCGGGCGATTTGTCGGCCGGATTGAGCGGCGTCCAGACGGGCCCGGGCGCGATGGCGTTGACGCGGATGCCCTTGTCGAGCAAATTGCCGGCCAGCGCCATGGTAAATGCATGGATGGCGCCCTTGGTGGTGGAATAGTCGAGCAGGTGCTTCGAGCCTTGCAAGCCTGTCACGGAACCCGTGTTGATGATGGAGGCGCCGCGCTGCAAGTGGGGCAGCACGGCCTTGGCCATGTGAAAGTAACCGTAGACATTGGTTTTCATGGTGAGGTCGAAGCGTTCCTCGCTCAGGTCGAGCAGCGATTCCGCATGTTCCTGGAAGGCGGCGTTGTTCACCAGCACGTCGATGCGTGTGAACTTGGCCATCACCTGGCTGACGGCTTGCTGGCAAAACCCCTGGTCGCGCACGTCGCCGGGAATCAAGAGGCAGCTCTGGCCCTCCGCTTCCACGTAGCGTTTCGTTTCGTGGGCGTCTTCATGCTCGTTCAGGTAAATGATGGCGACATCGGCCCCTTCGCGCGCGTACAGCACGGCCACGGCGCGGCCGATGCCCGAATCGCCGCCCGTGATGACGGCCACCATGCCGGCCAGCTTGCCGCTGCCGCAGTAGTCGGGCGCCAGGAAGCGGGGTTTGAGCTGCATCTGTCCTTCGATGCCCGGCTTGTCCAGATGCTGGGCGGGCAGGGGCGGGACAGGCTGGCTGCCGTGGCCCGTCTGCACGGGCTGCTTGCTTTCCTTGCTGGATTTGGCGGCATCGCGCTGCTTATCGTCCTGATCCTGTTCCTGTTGAATGCTGCGCTGCAAATTGCCGGCGGACTGGTCCTTGTTCTCGTTCATGCTGGCCTCCTTGTAAACGAAGGTCCAGTATCGGCGCGGCATGCGCATCAAACGGTGCGCTTGCTAACAGAGTGGCGCAAACGGGCGCAAAGTTATATGATGGTTGACATAAATGTAGGAGGGCAGCATGAAAGTAAGCAGGGAGCAGGCGGCGCTGAACCGCGAGCGCATCGTGGAGGTGGCGGCCAGATTGTTCCGCGAAAAGGGCTATGACGGCATCGGCGTGGCGGACCTGATGAAGAACGCGGGCCTCACGCATGGCGGCTTCTATGGCCACTTCGCGTCCAAGGAAGACTTGATGATCGAGGCGTGCCAGCATGCCCTGGAGAAATCGCTGGAAGGCTGGCGGGCGAAAGTCGCCAGCGATCCGCAACGGGCGCTGCCGGCGATTATCGACAACTACCTGACCACCCGGCACCGCGACCAGCCCGGCGGCGGTTGCCCGGCGGCGGCCATGGGCGTCGATGCGGCGCGCATGTCGCCCGGCGCGCGTCCCGTCTTTACCAAGGCGACGCAGCAGCAGTTCGCGCTGCTGCAGGATGTGATGCCCGAAGGCGCGCCGGAAGAACGGCGCCAGCAGGCGATCGCAACATTTGCCGCCATGGTGGGCGCCATGGTGCTGGCGCGCTGCGTCGATGACGAGGTGTTATCGGCGGAAATCCTCGACGCCGTGAGGGCGCAATTGCTGCAAGCGTAAGCACGTCCCCCTGTCAGCCGGCCTCGTCGCATGATAGGCTTCGGTTTTCAGATTTTGGGATCTCATCATGCTGCTTTGGCTCAGGCAATACCGGCGTCCTCTGTTGGCCGGGGACATCACTGCCGGTATCGTTGTCGCCATGATGATGGTGCCGCAAGGCATGGCCTACGCCTTGGTGGCCGGCTTGCCGCCCGTGGTGGGCATCTACGCCAGCATCCTGCCGCCCGTGCTATACGCCTTGTTCGGCAGCAGCATGACGCAATCGGTGGGGCCCATGGCCATCGTTTCCCTGATGACGGCCGCCGCCCTGGCACCGCTGGCCGATCCCGGTTCCTCCCTGTACATCGTCCTGGCTGCCCAGCTGGCCTTTATCAGCGGCCTCGTACTGCTGCTGTGCGGCGTGCTGCGCCTGGGTTTCATGGCCAGCTTTTTATCGCGCCCCGTGATCAGCGGTTTCAGCAATGGCGCCGCGATCCTGATCATCTGGGGGCAAATCACGCCGCTCCTGGGCGCCACCTGGCCCCACTGGCATACGCCCAGCCTCGTGCTCGGACTGTCCGGCCTGCTGTTCCTGTGGCTGGCCAAGCGCTATCTGTCGCGCCTGCTGCAACGCTGCGGCTTGAACAAGGTGGCGGCCGACGTGGGCGCGCGCCTGGCGCCGATGGCGCTGGTGCTGGCCGGCATCGCGCTCGTCTCTTATGGCGGCCTGGAAGCGATGGGTGTGCAGACGACCGGCCATGTGCCCAGCGGCTTGCCCGGCCTGAACCTGGCCACATCGAGCGCCCATTGGCGCACCTTGCTGTCGCCGGCGCTCTTGATCGCCTTCATCATCTTTTTGATGAGCATGTCCGCCGCTCAGACCCTGGCGCAAAAACGCGGTGAAAAATTGCATACCAACCGCGAACTGCTGGGCCTGGGCGCGGCCAACGTGGCCAGCGCGCTGTCGGGCGGCTTCCCCGTCACGGGTTCCATTTCGCGCTCGGCCGTCAATTTCCAGGCGGGCGCCAACACGCCGCTGGCCAGCATCATCACGGCGGGACTGCTCGCGCTGGCGCTGGTGGCGCCCACGGGCTGGCTGGCGCTGCTGCCGTTGCCGGTGCTGGCGGCCACCATCATCTTTGCCGTGTCCAGCCTGCTGGACTGGGATACCTTGAAACTGTCGTGGCGCTACGACCGCAGCGATGCGCTGGCCCTGCTGGCGACGACGGCCGGCGTGCTGGTGCTGGGCGTGGAAGCGGGTGTCGTGATCGGCGTGCTGCTGTCGATGGGCACCCTGATCTGGCGCGCCAGCCGCCCACACATCGCCGTGCTGGGGCGTATCCCGAACAGCGAGCACTTCCGCAACGTGGAGCGCTATGAAGCGCAAACCTTGCCGGACGTCTTGCTGCTGCGCATAGATGCGGGCCTGTTCTTCGGCAATGTCGAGGCGGTAACCGAGCGTGTGGAAGACGAATTGCGCGGCCACCCGACGGCGCGGCACCTGGTGCTGGTGTTGTCGGCCGTCAACCAGATCGACAGCACGGCCTTGCTGGGCTTGATCGAGCTCAACAGCACGCTGGCCAAGCGCGGCATCAGCCTGAACCTGGCCGAAGTGAAGGGCCCCGTGATGGACCGCTTGCGCCAGAGCAGCCTGCTGCACGACTTGAGCGGCAAGCTGTACCTGAGCACGGCCCTGGCGACGGCCGACTTAAGTGGAGAAAATGCATGACGATGGAACTGAATCTGCATGGCGAGCCGCGCGTGGCCGATGGCATCAGCGCGCTGGAGCAGGCGCTGCAGGAAGCGCGCGCCCTGGCCCAGTGCGAGCTGTGGCTGACCATGGCCGAAGATGCCGAGCAGGGACCGGCCCTGTGCATGCTGCGCAATGGCGGCAATGCCTGGCTGATGTATCTGTCGGGACAGGACGACCTGAGTTTTCACTCCTTGGGCGACGAGGAGGAAACGGGCGAATGCAGCTACCTGCTGGCCAACGGCCAGGTGGATGTGTATCCGGAAGCGTGGTGCGTGGAGGTGGAACAATGCCAGCGTGCCTTCGTCGCGTTTTTCAGGACAGGCGGCGCGCGGCCGGACTCCATCGCGTGGGAGGCGGATTGATGCCGCAAACCATCATTGCCGACATCGACAGGGATTTGCTGGCCGCGCTGGCCGCCAGGGCAGGTTTATTGACGCTGCGCACCATCCTGCTGCGCTACCACGCCAGCGGCGTGACGGCGGCGCAAGTGGCCAGTTTGCTGCAGGAACTGCGTCTCGCCACACAAGAGGGGCCGCTGGAAGACGCGATACTGGACGCCCTCGACATGGTGACGGGCTGGTGCGGGCCGGAGTTACGGGTCTGGGACGGGGTAGGGGGAAACCGTGCATCCTGAAAAAATCAAACAGGTGATGCAGTTGCCGGCGCAGCAGCGCTACGACTATTGCGTGCGCAAGGTCACCGATACACAAGAAGTGTGGGGCTTGTACGATACTGGCTGGGCCACGGCGCAACCCCATGGCCACGTCGCCATCCCGTTCTGGCCGGAAGCCGCATACGCGCAAGCGTGCGCCAGCGGCGACTGGGCGGATTTCCAGCCACGCGTGATCGCGCTCGGCGATTTCCTGAACAAATGGCTACCCGGCATGGAGAGCAACGGCCAGCTGGCTTCCGTGTTCCCCGTGCCGCAAGGCAGCGCCGGCATCGCGGCGCCTGCCGACCTGCTTGCCGACCTGCGAGATGAAACCAGACAATATGAATAATCAAGAAGAACGCCTGGACGCCTGGTACGACGGCTCGTCCATCTGCCTGATCGCCGTCGGCGCGCAGGGCGACCCGCTGGACCTGGGCGACGACGAAGTGCGCGCCCTGATCGAGAAATTGCAGCAATGTCTGGCCGAGTCCGAAGCGGCTGCGGCAGACGACTGAAGGCTCAGGCCGCCGCCAGCTGCTTTTCCATCGCCACGCTGGCCAGGCTGATGCCGCTGGGATGCGCATACGCTTCCTCGCGCAAGGAGATAAATCCGGCGGCCTGGTAAAACGGCACGGCGTTCAGCGACGCGGACAGGTGCAGACGCGCAATGCCGCGCCCGCGCGCCAATTGCTCCAGCGCCGCCAGCAGCCGCTTGCCGATACCGAGTCCTGCGCGCGCAGGATCGACAAACACGGCATCGACTTCGTGTTTCACGGCGTCCAGCATGGCGTAACCGGCAATGGTCTCGCCCTGCATCGCCACGATGCCGTCACCTGCGGCCAGCATGGCGGGATAAAAGTCCGGCACGGGCGAGGCCGTCCACACAGCAATTTGCTCCGGCGCATAATGCGTCGCGCAACTGACGCGCACGGCCACCGTGCGCAGAGTCCACAGGGCGTCGATGTCAAGGGGCAGAGCGGGGCGCAGGGTGATGGGCATGGAAGCTTTCCGGGCAAAAGGATCATGCTAGCGCAATGGCTTGCATGGCGCCAGCATGAGCTTATTCAGCTGTCACTGCGCTGGCTTGTCTGGATCGAAGTAATACGAACCCGGCGGCGCACCCGGCACCTTCACCCGGAACTTCAGGCCGGACAACAGCTTGTCCCACAAGGCAATCGCCTCTTCGTCGGTCAGCGACGATGCTTCGGCGGCGCCGACCATGTTGTGGGCGACTTTGGTGTACATGGATGCTTCCAATACCGCTGGATAGGCGATATCGCGCGGCGTACCCACCAGTGTCCATTCAAAGTCATGCACGCCATCGGTACGCCGTATCAATGATTCCTCGCCATGCCAGTGCTGCACGTCACGCTTGCCCTCGCGTAGAAGAGTACGAGGAGGGTAGTTCTTGCCTTGCTGGTCTTTTGCTTCCTGGATACGAGCAAGTAATGATAATTTCCCACGTACTTTTGCATCATATTCAGCAGGAGGATAGTCGCCGTAAGCGTCCTTATTTGAAGTAATGGAAAATGTCACATCCGGGAAACTAGGAAAATATAAGCCGGCATCTGCCATCTCTTGATCATTATAATTTTTGTCGCTCATGAAGCCACCTCCTAAGCAATGGCCGGGTTCTGCAGGGATTTCATTTTTTCCGCGCAGACGTAAACTATTTGCCCGTGCTAACTGTATAGCAGTCGCACTTGTAATCGTTCCACCTTTTGGAATTGATCCGCTAAGGATAAATGTAATATCTCCTTTGTTGACGTACGTTCTGAAAAAAACATCGCCATCTTCTTTGGAGAATTTATTTTCAAAGTAGTGAAATTGCCAGCTGTTTTCTAAGGGGCCTTTTCCGTTGTATATAATTTCAGAGGATGAATCACTGGTCTTTATTTTTCTTATATCCTCAGATATTTTTTCATCTTTTGCGATGATTCCTCCTTTTATGATATCAATTCTTGAAGGGGATGATGTGTTGCCATATATCAATTCTGCCTCTTGTGGGACTTTAATCGCATAACGTCCGAAACATACAATTTTTGTTTTTGTAAAGAGCACGTCAAGACGTTTGCTAATTTTTAAGTTGTCAGACGTATTGCTTTCCTTGTTTGTATTTTTTTGTGAACATGCTGAAATAAATATCATTATCGCAAGTGTAGTTATTGAAAATTTTCCACTGTTGGTTTTATTATTCATGATTTAATCCAATTTGCTTTTTTTGCAATTTGTACGATGGAATACAGCATGGATGCCAGTACATTCGGGTCGGCGTAACTATTTTGGTGTTCATAGCTGGTCGCTTCCGTCGTGCCGTGTACGAATAATGTACCCGTGATGTGTTGGGCAGAACGATCTGATGGTACGGTTCCATCTCCGCGTGCATTAGCTGGCTGTAGCTTTAACTTCAAGAATTTTCCACCAGCTTGGACAAGGAGTTGGCCCTTGCTATCATCTTCAAGTAATTTCCATTTTTCTGGTAGCGGCTCGAATTTATTCCAAGGATCATTAGAGCCACTGTGAAGGCCCTCAATTAATTTAAATACGACATCTCCATAACTTAAAAAATTTCTCGAGGCACAATAGCTTGCATAAGTGTTTGGATGAAACGTTTTTTCTATGGATGATAGAAATTCTGTAGCTAATTTTAATCGACGCATTACCATTTCAAGGCCGCCACCTTTATCGTGCGGAATGCGTGCCGGATTTACCCAATTTGGATTGATTAGTCGCCACCATGCACTGGCTGGCTGAAGGTAAATGCTTTCCAATGCAGTAGTTTTATCGCGAGGCCAGCTCCATAAAATTTTATCCTGTGCATCTACGATTTTCAGCCAATTCTGGCCATATGCCGGACCAGGCATCATTTCCAGTGGCGCCGGTGCGTTTGCCAGAATGGCGGTGGCATGCACGCCATTGATGCCTAGAATGCTGGCCTCTATTTCAGCAATGGAACCTTCCCTTTCCTGAAATCCAAAACGCATGCGTTTATACGCCCCAGCTGCTCCAATGGTTGGCATCACGTTATGATAAATTCCGAGGATTTTTACATCCTTATCGTCAAGCATATTTCCATAACAGGGGTGTATCAACGCCCTGGCCAGCAAGCCACCCATGCTGTGCGTGACGAGAATGACTTCACTACATTTGAATCCGCGTTTTTTGTAGCCTTTGACAAGATCTCGTAGTCTCTCTGCAATGATGATGGCAGATACGCCATTACTATTAATAAAGTTATAACCCATTGCGTGCACTGGATACCAACAAGGTGAAATTTTCTTTAAGTCATTGACATTAATGGCCTTGCCAGATGACGCGCCAAAAGTTGTTGGGTCTTGCATTAGCATGGCACCAAGGCCACTTGTCCTGCGCCAGAACGGATGTGCTTCTCCGTTGGAAATCATATTGTTTAGATGCTGTTCTGTGGTGCGCAGCATGGTTCCGTATGCACCGTCGAAAAGCACCTCACTCCACCCGCGCCAGCGTGCTATTTGCGCGGGACTTTGGCGAGCGCGTGCTTGAGCTTGCAAAGGTCCCGTTGTTGGAGGTATTCCATAGGATCCAATTAAGGGTGGGATGGGGGTAATGCTGTCGGGAACATTTTGATGTCGTGCATCTGCAGCCTTGGTTTCCGCGCCATCTGGATCAAAACGACTATTGCTTTCGGTGTAATGGTAGTACTCGACTTCGGTTTCCGTGGGATCAAACACCAATTGACGCTGCCGTGGCGAGGCACTTTTGAACCAGCCACCCAAGCCATTGCCTGTGAGTACTGCCGTCTTGCCTCCCGCACCCATCATATCGTCTGGTCGCCAGGCCCGATTGTCTGAACGACGCAATTCTTCCTGGCGAACCTTGCTCATCCTTAGATTGCTGCCCATCACGCCTGGTAAAAAAATGACAGGAATTACTTTGTCTGGTGGTAGGGTGACGTCATGTCGCGCGGTATCTTTTGTTTCCGTCATCAAGACGGTGAGTTCCGCCCAGCCTCCCACGCCCTGACTAAACTTCGCAGGATGATTGCCGCGGTTATTCAAGTCATCACATTTGCTCATGGCAGTTCTCCCTTATAGCGAATGATGTAACTATCCATGCCGGTGGATTTTTGAAGTTGTGTGGATCCGTCTTCCGCGCTTTTGCCGGCCATGTTGCCGTCATCGCGCAGGATTTCAAAAGCAACGCCAACGGCTGGCGTATCGTCGGCATTCACCAGCAAGACCTCCTGATCAAAACTGCTGTGTGGCCTCTCATTAAATTCCTGCGACACGCTCTTCGGCGCCAGGGTTTCCAGGTTGCCGTTGAAGAGCACGGGGGAAGAGGTGAAGAACTGCACCTTGTCGCTGATTTCCAGCATGTGGTTGGCACCGTGCAGGCGTACGCCTTTCTTGCCCTTGATGTTGACCCAGTCCGCTTCGCTGATCAGCGACAAGACTTTCTGGGCGAGGATTTCCACCTCGTCGCTGTGCGCCTCGATGGTCACCTTGCCGCTGGCGGCGATCAGTTTCATGCCGGCCTTGTGCACGAACAGGCTGAAGGTTTTGGCGATGCTGGCAAACATGCTGTCGCCGCTGACAAGTGAAATATGCTTGCTGCTGGTGAGCGCCACATGTTCGCTGGCGGCCACGTGCACGGACTGGGCCGTGCTCAGCTCAATGCCAGCTGGACTGGCCAGCAGCAAATGCGGTTCGGACAGCTCCGGGAAATCGCCGCCGGCGCCTTTGATCGCGGCGTTTTGTCGCTGGATGGACTCGGCAACGGCGCCCTGTTGTGCTGCGCTGTCTTGCGCACCGGCGTCAACGGCCATGCCGGCCAAGCCTTGCTGCAGTTGGCGTGCTTGTGCAAGGCGGGCCTGTGTTTCGTCGAGTTGCTTCACGGAGCCGCCTGCCGGCGTTTCGGTGGTGATCAGCATGCCCTTGGCTGCGCGCAGGGCACCCCAGGCGTTGCTGGCCAATTCAAAACCGACGCCGCGCGCTTCCTTGCGGCCGGCATTGTCATCGATGCGGGTGATGCTGCCCAATGAAAGACGGCTGTCCTGGTGCTCGCTGCGCAGCTGCGCCTGGATCGCGCCCTTGGTATCGTCGAGCACGAGATGGTTGGCGCTGCGGGCGCCCAGTTCGCGGCTGCGCAAGCCGGACAGGGCGCGTTGCTGCGGCAGCTGCCACGGCGGCGGATTGGCGCTGTTGTAGACCACGCCGATGACGATGGGATGATCGATATTGCCGTCCTGGAATTGCACGACGACTTCCTGGCCCACGCGCGGCAAGGCGATTTGTCCCATCTGCGGGCCCGCCATCGGCATCATGACCCGTATCCATGGCGAGCTGCGCTCATCGAATTCACCCAGGCGGTCCCAGTGAAATTGCAGGCGGACGCGTCCCAGGGCATCGGTATGGATTTCCTCCCCGGCCGGTCCGACGACCAGCGCCGTCTGTACACCGGCAACGATGCATGGCGTGCTGTTGTAGCCGCGGCCCGGGCGCCAACGGATGTCCCGGCGCACGCACAGCATATTGTTGACATAGTGGGACTGTGCATTCAGGCCGACCTGATAATTATTGCTGGCGCGATGCTCGACTGACAGGATCAGGTATTCGCGTTCGGCGATACTGTCCGGGCGCTCCTCGCCAGGCTGATAGCGTTTTTCCTCGGCGCTGAAATGGCCATCGAGCCGGAAGCAAAAGCCGGGCTGTGCGCCACGGTGATTACCGGCCGCCTCGAAATACTGGCGCAGGTGGTCGCTTTCCTCCATGCGGCGTTGGGCCAGAGCTTCCCCGGCGTCGACATCCTTATAGCCATAGGCGCCCGTGTTTTCATATAGTTCGTGGGCAAATACATCACCCTGGCGATTCAGGGAGTAGCCGCTGGCAAGGCGTGGCTGCGGATTTTTATAGTCGAAACTGGCCAAGGTCAGTTGCCCGGAGCCGATCCGGCGCACGGCTTGCCACTGTTGCAGGCCATCGTCTTCCATGGAGCCCGATTCGGAGTGAAAACGCATGGCGCCGTCGCCGGCCGCCGTGGCGATCAGGTCAGCCAGGGTGGTATTGTCCGCGAGCCACAGCGTATGTCCATCGGCGCGGTGCTCGTACCAGTAATGCCAGCCCAGCGCCTCCCAGCGCCGGTGCAGGTGGTTGTAGTCGGTTTCATTGTGCTGGTTGGCGCAGGTGATCTGCGGATCGTCGCCATGGATGCCGGTTTTCCAGTCGCGCTGTTCGTAGTGGGCAAAGGTCGATTCGGTCAACTGCATCACGCTTTGGCCATGGAATGAAACATTGTCCTGGCGCAGCCGGGCGAAGGCCAGCCATGGTTGCAGCACCATCCGGTACCATGCAAAGCCGCCATCGGCGCGCAGCAGGCAAAACTCGCCCACATAGCCGTTAAAGTAGCGCAGCGTACCATCGTCGCGCACCATGGAAATGGTCACCATGCGGCCCATCATGGCCTTGAGCGCAATATGCGCATCATCGGACAGCAATTCGGCCTCGAAACGGAAGTCGCGCGACACTTCTTCCCTGGCGGTCAGCGAATTGACCAGCAGGATGGCACCGGCTGGCCCATCTTCATGGGGGAAATCGATCTTCAGCAGGCGCCGTTCTTGCGCGGCGAGGTCAAAGGCCGACAGTGCCGCCTGGATGCTTGCATGCATGGCCCGCCTCCTTTACAGGGATGTGATCAGGTGGGCGCCGCAGGCGGTGACATCGCCGTCATAGGCGTACGGCTTGCCCATGTGTTTTGCGCCGGCGCCGTCTGGCGTGATGGGGAAATTGCCCTTGCACTTGGGGCAGAAGGTAGTGTCATCGGCCAGTGCCGCCGTCTTCCCCATCACGGTGCTGCCGGATGAGGCGCTGGTGACCTTGCCGCCGTGATCGGTTGCGTCCCCGAGCCGGATGACGCCGCGTCCCGCATGTTTCATGCTTGCCTCGCTTTCCAGTGATGGGCTGCTCAGGTCAGTTGCAGCAGATAACGCACTTCGGCGCCGCGTACCTTGCCTTGTGCTGTCTGCAAGAACGTCGTCCAGCCCAGGCGCCGTCTTGCTGAAGGGTTGGAACTCAGGAGCAGGGGAGTAATACATGGCGGACTCAATATCAGCCGCACTTCATATTGCAAGTCTGGTACGCCAAACAGCATCAGCATTTTTGCCAGGGCCGCGGCGCCCGTGCTGCGCGGCAGGAAGCGTTGCAGGCCAGCAGGATCCAGAGGGTCGATATGCAGGCAGACGCACATGTCCTGGCGCCAAAGCCGCTGGCCAAGCGTTGCGCCGCGCGCCAGGGTAAAGTTGACACTGCCCAGCAGGCTGCGGCGGTTTTTTTCCAGATAGTCCCAGCCACCGACAAATTGCTGCACGGTGACGGGGACGCCGCAGTACTCGGCCAGCACGGGACCAATCGCTTGCGCGGAGACGGGGCGGCAGCGCAGCAGGCCCGCGTACCAGGCCGCGACGTCCTGCGTCACGGCATCCGGTTCGCCGCTCGACGGCAGCGCGGCGCGCCGCACGCCGGCCAGTGCCGTCAGCAAAGGCAGTTGTACATCCCTTGCCTGGGTCTGCAGCGTGGATTCCAGCCGATACTTTTCCCACGCCTGGTAATACAGCGTGAGCATGCGGTGTGAAAAGATATCGAGGAAGGCCGAGACGCCAGCGTCTTTGCTCGACAAACGGTGGCCGGCGATGCGTTCCGAATGGTGCAAGGGCAAGGTGCCTCCGACGCCGAGAAAACGCATGAATGTGGGTGTCAGGGTCAGCTGCTCATTGTCGTCGAGCGAGAGCTGTTCGATTTCACTGGCGGGAAAACTCAAGGACAAGCTGTTCTTGAAGCGCAGCACGTGGCCGAAGGCTTGCGCATGGGACACGTTCTGCTGACGCAGCCAGCACAGCAGAATACGCACCGCCTGCACAAACTGGTAGCGGTATGGCTCGGCCAGCAAGTGTTGGATTACACCAGATTCTGCAGTCCGCTTCTTGGTTTGCATCGGATCAGCTCCTTTCCGCTTTGCCCTGACAGCACCACCAGTTCGATGAAACTGTTGATTTGCACATACAGCCCAAGGAAGTGATCGATTACCTGTACAAACAGGTGCATGCCGCTGCCGACGAACGCTTCCTCGTCCAGCGTGAGGCGTACCTCCACGCCATGCGCCAGCGAGGTGCCGCGCTTGTGCCGCAGCCATGTCGTGGTCGGCGAGTGCGCCAGCGCGACGATGCCGCCGATCTGGCGCTGCGAGCTTGCCGATTGGGACTGGTCATATAGCGTCAGCATTTCGCGCAGCGCCGGCAGGCCCTCCTGGACCAGCGCGTGATGATTCAGCGCCAGGTGTGAAATCAGGCGCCAGTGCAGGCCCGCGCCCGGTGGGAAACGTCGGGGCTGGCTGGGGCGTCGCAGCATGTGCAGTGCAGGTCCGCCGCCGCACGGTTGCAAGTCTCCTTGCGGCTGGCCGTATTTGAGTGACAGTGGAAGATCGCGGTTACTGCATGTCAGCGACAGCGACAAGCTGGCTTTTTCATTGATCAAGGGATGGAAGTCGCTATCGACCAGCGTGATTTTCTTTTCATGGCCAGGGCTTTTGAGGGCAAGCGTCGTGTCGTGGCGCATGACCCAGTAATGACCTTGTTGCGCCGCGCCCTCGCCATGGCGCAGACTGTACAGCGGGCGAAATTCGGTCAGCGTGCTTTCGCCTCCGCGTTGACGCAGCAAACGCACCGCATCAACGGTGACGACTTCGTAACCATGGGCATGGGTCGCATGGGCCAGCACGGAATAGTCGGTTTTCTGTCGGGTGATGGCGATCGGCACGCCTTCCTGGCGGAAGAGGTTGACCGCCGGACTGCAGCCCAGCCTTAAGTTGTCGCTGGAAATGCTGGATAACATGCGGGCCGCAGCGGAATCGGGTCGCAAACCGGCCATGCACAGATGCAGGGTAAAGCGCTGGCAGCCAGGCGGCAGGGCAGCACTCAGCGCTGCGATATCGATGTCGAAGAAATTGAATTTTTCCGGATACGCAAAATACTCGCTCAGGATGCGGTAGGCCGGCTGCGAACGGGCACCGAAAGGTATCAAGGCATCCGCGTCGGCGAAGCCGACGGGCGTCAAGGGCAAGGCGGGCAAGGCTATCCACTGCACCGCGTCGATGGACACAAAAGCGCAGACTGCATGCAGGAACATGGCATCGCGCAAGGCGGCGGAAAAAGAGGCTTCGCCATCGATGAAAACGCGCAGTGATGCTGGCGCTGCGTCAAGGTGCCGGATGCCGATGTTCAGGGCGGAGCTGGCTGATGCTGGCAGGCGTACGCCTGGCGGCGGCTTGATCATCGCATCGAAAGCCGCGCTTTCCACTACCGATGTTCCGGTCGTCATGCCGTAGACCGTCTTGAAGCGGCAGCGCACGCCGCGCACAGGCGTTGCGTCCATTTCGCTGCCGGCCGGCAGGTGCATTATACCCGCTCCAGCCGCTGGGACAGACTGATGGACGATGGTGCACGATGGAAAGGGGCGCAGATAATGTGGAAACAGGGCTTCGAACAAGGCTTCGGTAAATTGCGGATAGTCGTCATCGAGCCGTTTCGAGATGCGGGCCGCCAGCATCGCCACCGATTCGATCAAGTGTTCGACGTGCGGATCCTCGCAAGACTCGCCGGACATGTGCAATTTGCCGGCGATTCTCGGATAGCGTTCGGAGAACTCACGGCAATGCCGTCGCAGCATCACCAGCTCGCGTTCGAAATACGGCAGCAAGTCCTCCATCTCTCTTTTCCTGTGTCTTCGCGGCGGAGTGGTCAGTATCCGAGTGTTTGCTCTGAGGCAAATTGCGTTTGCGCAATAATTGAACAGGGTTGCTGTGCAATATCAAGGACTTCCAAGCTGGCAACATCAGACTGGCAAGGCAGCATGATTCCAACGGTCAACATGGAGAACGCAATGACATTGCCATCCAAATTACTTTGGTCCGAGGGCCTGGCCATCGGCCCCCAGCAATTCCAGCAGCTGGACCGCTACCATGAAGCGCGCCTGCAGCGTCTGGCTTCACTCATCAATCCACATTTATGGGGTGTGCACGGCGTCAGCTGGAATGCGGATGCACTGGCCAACAATAGCCTGCGGGCGGACGCCATGTCGCTCGTCTTTCAGGATGGAGAGTTCTTTGAAGCGCCGCTTGGCGATGTATTGCCCAGTGCAGTAGACCTGTCCAAGCTGCCTTCCAGCGAACATAGTTTTACTTTTTATGCCGCGTTGCCCACGCTGCGGGCACATGGCGGCAATGTGAGTGCTGCCGGCGCGCGGTATGTCCAGGCGGATATCGAAACCCCGGATCTGTACAGCGAGGCAGTCAGTGTCGATGTGGCTTACCTGCAGAAGCGCGTGTATCTGCTGTCGCAACTGGACCCCCTGCATGATTACCTTGCCATCCCGGTGATCCGTTTGTACCGCGCCGGCAATGGCAGCTTTGAAATCGATGCCTCCTTCATTCCGCCTGGCCTGACCATCAGCGCCGAGTCTTCGCTGCAGAAAATGCTCGATTCGCTGATCGACCGGATGGGCGCGAAAATTGAGGCGCTGTACAGCCGCCACCGTCAACCCGGTAACAATACGGTTGAATTCCATGGCGGGGATGTTTCCTCGTTCTGGATGCTCAATACCTTGAGCACGGCCAGTGCCACGCTCAGTCATTGCGCCAGTTATCGGCGCCACCATCCTGTATATCTGTTTGAAAAATTGATGGCATTGGCCGGTGGCCTGATGACGTTTTCAAAAAAATACACGCTGAGCGACTTGCCGGCGTATTGTCACGATGACCCGGCTTCCGGTTTCGGCAAGCTCGATGGCATCATCCGTGACCTGATCGATACGGTGCTCCTGTCGCGTTACTTCCCGATTCCATTGTCCAACGACACGCAACAAAACACCCACTATCACGGTTTGCTCGATGCCAAGCGGATTGACCGGCAGACTGAACTTTGTCTTGCGGTCAACGCCGATATGCCGGCGCTGGAACTGGTTGCCACGGTGCCGTTGCAGTTCAAGATATCCTCTCCGGACAATATCGAACTATTACTGGGCCGGGCATTGCCGGGTGCCGAGCTGCGGCATATGGCCCAGGTTCCTGCTGAAGTACCCGTGCGGCCCAATACATATTACTTTTCGATCGATAACAAGGGCAGTATCTATGACAGCATGATCAAGGCACAGGCGATTGCGATTTATGTGCCGTCTGGCATAAAAGGGCTGAAGCTGGAATTGTTCGGCATCAGCGTCACCGCCGCATAACGATAGTTGGCGTGGCGGGTGCTTGTCTTGTCAAAAGATTGCCCTAAGGAATAGACTTGTCCCGGCAGTTGACGTTATCATGTTTTTGTAAGTGTCGGTGGCTGAGCAGTCGGCGCAATGGTGAAACATGGTGACAGCGGGAGTGAGCATGGGCATGGCGAATGATGCGTGATGTGCCGGGTGACTTGCAGCCTGGCGGCGGGATGGGCAGGGCAGCGGTGCGCCGCTGCGGCCGCGCATTGCTGTTGATGCTATGCGCCGCTGTGGCTGCGCCTGCGCTGGCTGCAAGCGCCGCGCCGCCGCACCGGGGCCAGCGCGTGCTGTTCCTCAACGCCTACGATTACGGCCGCGCCGGCGTGGAATCGTACACGCGCACCTATGTGGCCGCCATGGCCGCCGCGGGCCTGGCCAGCGAAGATATCATGGTCGAGCACCTGAACCTCAATACCCAGGGTGACCCGGCGCTGCGCAACGAGATGCGTGATTTGTTGCTTTTAAGATACACCCAGATGATGGGGCGCAAGGCTGACCTGATCATCGCCATGCAGCAGCCGGCGCTCGATTTTTTGCTGTCCGACCTGGCGCCGCTGGCGCGCGGCGTGCCCGTGCTGGCGATTAACACCTCGGGCAATGCCTTGCCGGCCGGCAGCCCGCTGGCCATCTGGCAGCAAAAGGCGAACGTCGATTTTCCCGGCACCCTGGCGCAAGCGATGGCGCTGTTCCCGGAAACCAAAACCATCGTCATGGCCGTCGGCGCGAGCGAGGCCGACCAGGCCCTGAAGCGCAACATGCAGCAGGCGGCGCAGGCGTGGCAGGGCAGGGTTTATATGGAGTATCTCGACGGCCTGACCCTGGCGCAGATGCGCGTGAAGGTGGCGCACCTGCCCGCCGATACGCTGCTGCTGGCGGGCAACGTCAACCGCGACGTGGCCGGCGCCATCGCCACGCCCGTGCAGTTTGCCGGCGAGCTGGCGCGGCTGGCGAACGTGCCTGCCTTCGGCATGTACAACACGAATGTGGGCAAGGGCATCCTGGGCGGCTCCATCCTGCACATCGAAGGGGCCGCGCAGCAGGTGGCGCAGATGTCGCTGGCCGTGTTGGCCGGCAAGGCGCCTGCCGCGCCGGGCGCCTTGCTGCCGCCGATCCGCCCGGTGCCCATGTACGACTGGGAGCAGCTGCAGCGCTGGGATGCCGACATCAGCCAGCTGCCGCCAGACACCCTGTTCTTCAACCGTCCGCCGCAGCTGTGGCACGAACACCGCGCCGCCGTGCTGCTGGCGGCCGGCGTCTTCATCGTGATGGCCGGCTTGCTGAGCGCCTTGCTGCTGCAGCGGCGGCGTTTGCGCCGCGCCGAGAGCGAGGCGCGCGAGAGCGAGCAGCGCTTCCGCATCCTCGTCGAGCATGCGCCCGAAGCCATCGTCGTGTATGACCTGGACCAGGACCGCTTCATCGACGCCAACAGCAGTGCGCAGCGCATGCTGGGCATGTCGCGCGAAGCGCTGCTGGCGCGTGGACCGTTCGACCTGTACAGCATGGAGCAGCCCGACGGCATGCCTTTGGGCCTGATGATGGAAGAGCATCTGCGCCGCGCCATGCTGGGCGAACCCATCCTGGTCGAGCGCAATGTGCGGCGCGCCGACGGCAGCATCTTCCCTTGCGAAGTGCGGCTGGTGCGCTTGCCGATGGAAGGGAGGCGCCTGGTGCGCAGCGGCATCGTCGACATTTCCGAGCGCAAGCAAAGCGAGCAGGAATTGCTCGGCTACCGCGACCATCTGGAAGAGCTGGTGCAGCAGCGCACGGCCGCCCTGTCGGTGGCCGTCACCGAGGCCGAATCGGCGAACCGCGCGAAAAGCGTCTTCCTGGCCAACATGAGCCACGAATTGCGCACGCCCTTGAATTCCGTGATCGGCTTTTCGCAGATGATGGCCGATTCGAGCAGCATGTTCGAGGAAGAAAAACATAACCTGGCCATCATCAACCGCGCCGGCCATCATTTGCTCACCTTGATCAACGATATCCTGGAATTGTCGAAAATCGAGGCGGGCCGCATGCAGCTGCAAGCGGGACCCGTCGACTTGAACGGTTTGCTCGACGAAGTGCTCGAGATGGTGCGCATGCGCTCCGGCGACCAGGGCATCGCGCTGCGGCTCGAACGTGTCGGCGTGCCGCCGCTGGTGCGCCTCGATGGCGCCAAGCTGCGCCAGGTGCTGCTCAATTTGCTGTCGAACGCGCTCAAGTTCATCGAGCAGGGCAGCGTGACCCTGTCGCTGGCCTGCGAGACGGGCGGCGATGGGCAGGTGGCGCTGGCGTTCGCCGTGCGCGATACGGGCAGCGGCATCGCGGAAGAGGATCTGGAACGCATCTTTGAACCGTTCGTGCAGGCCGACAGCGCCGTGGCGCAGGCCGGCACGGGACTGGGGCTGACCATTTCGCGCGAGTTCGTGCGCCTGATGGGCGGCGAGCTGCGCGTCGAATCGACCTTGGGCGCCGGCTCCCGCTTCAGTTTCGAACTGCGTGCGCCGGTGCTGCAGCAGCCGGCCATCGCGGCGCTGGCGCCGGGCCGCGTGGCGCGCCTGCCGCCGGCCCAGCGCGGGCGCATGGTGCTGCTGGTCGACGATGACGACAACTGCCGCAAGCTGCTGGCCGGCTTGCTGGCGCCGCTGGGCTTCCAGCTGCACGAGGCTGCGGGCGGCGTGCAGGCGCAAGCCATGCTGGCGGCGCAGCGCTACGACATCGTGCTCAGCGACTGGCGCATGCCGGACATGGACGGCCTGGCGCTGACCCGCTGGCTGCGCGCGCAGCCGGCGCTGGTGCAACCGCGCCTGGTGATCATGACCGCTTCCGCCTTCGAGGAAGAAAAGCAGGAGGCGCTGGCGGCTGGCGCCGACGGCTTCCTGCGCAAGCCGATCGAGCAGGAACACCTGTTCGCCATGCTGGAGCAGCAACTGGGCGTGCGCTTCCAGCGCACCGGCGCCATGCCGCCGCGCGTGCCGGCGGCCGCCTTCGACTTGCAGCAGTCGCTGGGCCAGCTGGGCGCGGCCGAGCGTCAGGCGCTGCTCGAATCCGTGCAAGCCCTCGATTTGCGCCGCAGCGCCATCGTGTTGTCAGGCGTGGCGACCAGCCTGCCGCAGCTGGCCGCGCACATCGCCGCCATGCTGGAACAGCATCAATATCAGCCGCTGTGCGCCTTGCTGGCGCAGCTGGCCAGCGAGCCGCAGGGCGAAGACGCATGACGCTTCACGCATCCAAGGGCGCGCGCCTGGGCGGCGTGTCCATCGTGCTGGCCGTCAGCGTGGCGCTGACGTTTGTCGTCACGGCGCTGCTGCTCGTGTTTGCCGTGCTGTTTTACCAGTCCGAACGCGAGCAGCGCTGGCAGCAGCTGCAGCGCAGCCTGTCCGTGAGCGCGGACCAGCTGGCCGTGGCCATCGAACTGCCCTTGTGGAATCTCGATGAAAAGCAGATGCAGGCCATCATGCGCAGCATGCTGGGCAAGCGCGACCTGGTGGCCAGCTCGCTGACGCCGGGCATCGGCAAGGAGGCGCTGGTCCTGCGCCGCACCGCGGACGGCGCCATCGGCAGCTTTTCCTCGCTGTCCGCGGAACCGGACTGGCTGGTGCAGCGGCGCCCCGTGACGATGGGCGGGCAGGTCATCGGCAGCGTTGCCGTGTATGCGACGCCGGCCCTGCTGCACGCGCAGCTGCGGCAGCGTGCGCTGGGCATCGGCGCCATGATCGTGGCGCTCGACGTGATCCTCGTGGCCAGCATCTGGCTGCTCATGTGGTGCCTGATGCTCAAGCCCCTGAAGGCGATCGGCCAGTATGCGGCCGGCATCCAGGCGGGGCAGGGCGAAGCGTTCGGCACGCCGCCGAAAGCGTGGTTCCTGGGCGAGCTGCGCACCTTGTACCGCTCCATCCGCGACATGGTCGCGCTGCTCGACAGCCGCTATCGCGCCTTGCAGCGCAGCGAGGAGCGCGTGCAGATGGCCACCGGCGCGGCCAGCATCGGCATCTGGGACTGGAACGTGCGCAGCGGCGCCTTGCAGTGGGACGAGCAGATGTACGCGCAGTTCAAGGCCGATGCGGACAACGGCACGGCGCCGGCGGCGATCTGGCGCGCGGCGCTGATGCCCGACGACGTGCCGGCCGCCAAGGAAGCCTTGCGCGCCGCGCTGGGCGCCGGCCAGGCGTTCACGCACGAGTACCGCATCCTGTGGCCCGATGGCGCCATCCGCTACATCAAGGTCGATGCCGTGATCTTCCGCGACGGGCAAGGCCTGCCCATGCGCCTGGTGGGCTCGAACTACGACATCACGGCGCACCGCGAGGCCGAACTGGAACTGCTGCGCCACCGCCATCATTTGGAAGAGCTGGTGGCCGAGCGCACGAGCGCCCTGTCGGTGGCCGTCAGCCAGGCGCAGGCGGCGAACCGCGCCAAGAGTACCTTCCTGGCGAACATGAGCCATGAACTGCGCACGCCCCTGAATTCCGTGATCGGTTTTTCGCGCCTGATGGCCGCCTCGCCCAATATGCACGACGATGAAAAGCGCAACCTGGCCATCATCCACCGTTCCGGCAATCATTTGCTCACCCTGATCAATGAAATCCTCGAACTGTCGAAGGGCGAGGCGGGGCGCCTGCAGGCGCAGACGGCCGTGGTGGCGCTGGCGCCCCTGCTGCAGGAAGTGATGGACATGCTGGGCATGCGCGCCGAGCAGCAGGGGCTGGCCTTGCGCCTCGATTGCGCGGGCCTGCCGGCGGCCGTGCTGCTCGACGCGATGCGCTTGCGCCAGGTGCTGCTGAACCTGATGTCGAACGCCATCAAGTTTGCCGGCGGCGGCGAAGTCATCTTGCGCGTGCGCGGCGAGCGGCGCGATGCAGCCACGTGGCGTTTGTCGTTCGCCGTCAGCGATACGGGCATCGGCATCGCCCAGGAAGACCAGCAGCGCATCTTCGAGCCCTTTGTGCAGGCCGACAGCGCGGGACCGAAGGATGGCACGGGCCTGGGCCTGGCCATCTCGCGCGAATTCGTGCAGCTGATGAAAGGCGAACTGACGGTGGAATCGACGCCGGGGCAGGGCGCCACCTTCCGTTTCAGCATATCCGCGCAGGCGGCCGAAGCGCCCGTGCAGCCGCCCGTGCCGCAGCCCGTGGCGCCGGCGCCCGAGGTGTTGCCGGCACTGCGCGCGCAAGACTTGCTGCTGCTGGCCGGGGAAGAACGCGCCGCCTTGCTGGTGGCGCTGCGCGAATTGAACCTGGCGAGGGTGGCGCAGCTGCTGGCGGCCTTGCCCGCGGCGGCTGCGCCTTTGCTGGCGCCGCTGCAGGCCATGCTCGACCAGCATCAGTACCGCCAGTTATGCGACTTGCTGGAGAATGAGGGGGCGCTGGCGCACGTTTGAAAGTGTGGGCTGACAACATCGGATTCGCTGAAAAGAAGGACTAAGTGGCGCCGATGGATGGTGCTAAATTGCAATAAAGATTATGATGATAGTACGTAGTTCATCGCAAAGAAATGTCTTGTCCAGCGCGGCAACCGATCGCCGCGCCTCATCCAAAGCTGAGAGAACTGCTACATGCACCGCGATTTTTCGGAAGTGAACTCGAAGGGCGAAGTACTGATCGTTGAAGATACGCCGGCTTCGCTGAAGCTGTTGAGCGATTTGCTGGGCGGCGCCGGCTATGCCGTGCGCCAGGCGCCGAACGGTGAACTGGCCCTGTGGACGGCCCAGGCGCGCCCGCCCGAGCTGATCCTGCTCGACGTGCGCATGCCCGGCCTCGACGGCTTTGAAGTGTGCCGCCGCCTGAAGGAGATACCGTCCCTGCGCCAGGTGCCGGTGATCTTCCTGTCGGCCCAGTACGATACGGACGACAAGGTGCGCGGCTTTGCGCTGGGCGCCGTCGATTTCATCGCCAAACCCTTCCAGGCCGAGGAAATTCTGGCCCGCACCGACGCCCACGTGCGCCTGGCGCGGGCGCAGCTGCAGTTGGCGCAGGAACGCGCCAACCTGGAACGGAGGGTGGCCGAACGCACGGCCGAACTAGAGCAGGTGGCCAGCACCCTGGCGCGCGAAGTGCAGATCCGCCGCGCCAATGAAGAATTGCTGCGCCTGTCGGGCCAGGTCTTCGAAGCGACCCAGGACGCCATCCTGATCACGGATGCGGCCGGCGTCATCGTCACGGCCAATCCCGCTTTTACACGCATCACCGGCTACGCGGCGCCGGAAGTGGTGGGCACGGACATCCTGCGCCTGCATGCGGAACACACGGGCGAAGCGGTGCTGCAGGCCATGCGTCAGGGCTTGCGCAGCAGCGGCTGCTGGTCGGGCGAGGTGCAGACACGACGCAAGAGCGGCGACACCTATCCCTGCCTGCTCAGCGCCTCGACCGTGCACGGCCCCGATGGCGCCGTCGTCAACTATATCGGCGTCTTCCTTGACATCAGCGAACGCAAGGCCGAGCAGCACCTGATCGATTTCCTCTCCTACCACGATGCGCTGACGGGCTTGCCGAACCGCGTGCTGCTGCGCGAGCGCTTCGAACAGGCGCGCGCGAACGCTCTGCGCGACGGCCAGCAGGTGGTGCTGATGTGCCTCGACCTGGACCGCTTCAAGAACATCAACGATTCGCACGGCCAGGCCGTGGGCGACAAGGCGCTGCAGGTGGTGGCGCGTTTCCTGTCCGGCTGCGTGCAGGAGGGCGACACGGTGGTGCGCCAGGGCGGCGACGAATTCCAGATCCTGCTGCAGGACGATGCCCTGCTGGGGCGTACCCTGGGGCTGGCGCAAACCATCCTGGCCGGCTTGCGCGAGGAACTCAGCGTCGACGGCGAACGCCTGGCGCTGACGACCAGCATCGGCATCGCCATGTGCCCGGCCGATGGCGACAGCCTCGACGACGTGCTGCGCCATGCCGACACGGCCCTGGTGCGCGCCAAGGAAATGGGGCGCGACCATTACGCCTTCTTCACGGAGCGCATGGGCAGCGATATCCGCGCCCGCCTGGCGATGCAGCAGCAGCTGCGCGGCGCCATTTGCCGCGATGAATTCGAAGTGCACTACCAGCCGCAGATGTGCTTGCGCACGGGCGCCTTGCTGGGCGCGGAAGCCCTGCTGCGCTGGGATAATCCGGTGCTGGGCAAGGTGCCGCCCGGCCTGTTCATCGCGCTGGCCGAGGAATACGGCTTGATCACGGCCATCGGCGAATGGGTGCTCGAAAGCGTGTGCGCGCAAATTCGCGCCTGGCACGACGCGGGCCTGGGCAGCATCAAGGTGGCCGTCAACCTGTCCGGCAAACAGTTCGCGCAGGACCGCACGGTGCCGTTCGTCGAGGCGGCCTTGCGCAAATACGGCATCGCGCCCGCCTGCCTGGGCATCGAGATCACGGAAAGCACGGTGATGGGCGACCCGGACAAGGCCGTGGCGGCCCTGACGCGCCTGAAGGATATCGGCGTGGGCATTTCCCTCGACGACTTCGGCACCGGCTATTCCAGCCTAGGCTACCTGAAACGTTTTCCCATCGACGTGCTGAAGATCGACAAATCCTTCGTCGACGACGTTACCACCAGCAGCAGCGACGCGGCCATCGCCCGCTCCGTCATCTCGCTGGCGCACAACCTGGACATGCGCGTCATCGCCGAAGGCGTGGAAACGCGCGCGCAGGTCGACTTCCTGACGGAACACGGCTGCGATGAAATGCAGGGCTATTTTTTCAGCCGCCCCCTGGCGGCGGGTGCCTTCACGGCCTTGCTGCGCGAACGGCACACCCTGGCCGTGGCGTAAGAGGTAAGCACTGCGGTGCGGCCGATGCACCATGCCGGTGCGTCCGCTGCAGCGCGGTGCGCGATTCTCACTTTTCCTTCCCCTGACGCTGGCACATATCCTGCTTAGGTAATCGCTTATTTACGCGATTGCCCCGCATGCCAGACAGTCCCCATCCAGCCACGCATTTACCAGCCAGCGCCCACGGCGCCTGGCAGGCGCACCTGCGCCTGGGCTTTGCGCTGCACGATGGCGTTAGCCGCCTCGTCGAGCGCACGCACAGCGGCCCCCTGCGCGTGCAAAAGCCCCTGTACCCGGAAGGCGACGCTGTCTGCCACGCCATCATCATCCATCCGCCCGGCGGCGTCGTGGGCGGCGACCAGCTGGCCGTCGACGCCACGGTGGGCGAGGGCGCACGCGCCTTGCTCACGTCGCCGGGCGCGGCCAAGTGGTACCGCGCCAACGGCCACGTCTCGGGCCAGCACATCGTGCTGCGCGCCGGTAGCGGCGCGGCCATCGAGTGGCTGCCGCAGGAAAGCATTTTCTTCGACCAGGCGTGCGTGCGCCTGCGCCATGAAGTGGAACTGGCGCCGGACGCCAGCTACATCGGCTGCGACATCGTCTGCCTGGGCCGCAGCGCCTCGGGCGAAGTTTTCAACACGGGCAGCATCAGCCAGCAGGTGCAGATCCGCCGCGGCGGCAAGCTGCTGTGGTGGGAGCAGGGCGTGCTGGCGGCCGGCGGCGCACTGATGGCCAGCCCGCTGGGATTGGGGGGCCACACCGTGTGCGCCACCCTGATCGCCGTCGGCACACAAGTTACGCCTGCCGTGCTGGCTGCCGTGCGCGAGATCGGCGTGCCGGCCGGCGCCGCGTTTGGCGCCACGCACATGAAATCGCTGGTGGTGGTGCGCCTGCTGTGCGGCGACAGCGAGGCGGCGCGCCGCATCATGCTGACCGCATGGCAGCTGCTGCGCCCCGCCATGCTGGGGCGCGACGCCGTCGTGCCCCGCATCTGGAACACTTAATCAGGAAAGAAGCGCAAGGAAAACCATGGACCTGACTCCCCGAGAAAAAGACAAGCTGCTCATTTTTACGGCCGCGCTGCTGGCCGAACGGCGCCTGGCGCGCGGTTTGAAATTGAATTATCCGGAAGCGGTGGCCCTGATCAGCGCCGCCATCATGGAAGGCGCGCGCGATGGAAAGTCGGTGGCGCAGCTGATGTCGGACGGTACCAAGATCCTCTCGCGCGCCGACGTCATGGACGGCATCGCCGAGATGATCCCCGACATCCAGGTGGAAGCGACCTTCCCCGATGGCAGCAAGCTGGTGACCGTGCACCACCCGATACCGTAGTTTTTTTTTTTTGAGAAGGAGTCCGTCATGACCCCAGGCGAATACCAATTGGAAGAAGGCGAAATCAGCTTGAATGCCGGGCGCGCCACGGCCACCGTGGTGGTGGCCAACCGGGGCGACCGGCCGATCCAGGTCGGCTCGCACTTCCACTTTTTTGAAGTCAACCCGGCATTGGCGTTCGAGCGCTGGCGCGCCTACGGCATGCGCCTGAACATCACGGCCGGCACCGCCGTGCGCTTCGAACCGGGCCAGCAGCGCACCGTGGAACTGGTGGCGCTGGCGGGCGAGCGCAAGGTGTACGGCTTCAATGGCGAAGTGATGGGCGAACTGCAAGACACTCCACCGGGAAAGGATTGAGATGGCCAGTATTCCCCGCAGCGCGTATGCCGAAATGTTCGGCCCCACCAAGGGCGACCGCATCCGCCTGGCCGACACGGAACTGTTCATCGAGATCGAGCATGACTATGCGATCTACGGCGAAGAGGTGAAATTCGGCGGCGGCAAGGTGATCCGCGACGGCATGGGCCAGTCGCAGCGCTGCGCGGCCGAGGTGATGGATACCGTCATCACGAATGCCGTCATCCTCGACCACTGGGGCATCGTGAAGGCCGATATCGGCTTGAAAAATGGCCTGATCTTCGGCATCGGCAAGGCGGGCAACCCCGACATCCAGCCCGGCGTGACCTTGCCCATCGGCGGCGCCACCGAGATCATCGCCGGCGAAGGCATGATCGTCACGGCCGGCGGCGTCGACACGCATATCCACTTCATTTGCCCGCAGCAGATCGAGGAAGCCTTGATGAGCGGCGTGACCACCATGCTGGGCGGCGGCACGGGACCTGCCGTCGGTACGGCCGCCACCACCTGCACGCCGGGGCCGTGGCATTTGCACGCGATGCTGGCGGCGGCCGATGCCTTCCCCATGAACCTGGGCTTCATGGGCAAAGGCAATGTGAGTTTGCCGCTGCCGCTGGAAGAACAGGTGCGCGCGGGCGCCATCGGCCTGAAACTGCACGAAGACTGGGGCAGCACGCCGGCCGCCATCGACAACTGCCTGTCCGTTGCGGACCGTATGGATATCCAGGTGGCGCTGCACAGCGATACCCTCAACGAGGGCGGCTTCCTCGAGCACACGCTGGCCGCCTTCAAGGACCGCACCATCCACACGTTCCACACGGAAGGGGCGGGCGGCGGCCATGCGCCCGACATCATCGCCGCCGTGGGGCAATCCAACGTGCTGCCCTCGTCGACCAACCCGACGCGCCCATTTACCGTCAACACGCTCGACGAGCACCTGGACATGCTGATGGTGTGCCACCACCTGGATCCGGCCATTGCCGAAGACGTGGCGTTTGCCGAGTCGCGCATCCGCCGCGAAACCATCGCCGCGGAAGACATCCTGCACGACATTGGCGCCATCTCGATGATGTCGTCCGACTCGCAAGCGATGGGGAGAGTGGGCGAGGTGATCATGCGCACCTGGCAGACGGCGCACAAGATGAAGGTGCAGCGGGGCGCGCTGGCGCCCGACACGGCCCGCAGCGACAATTTCCGCGCCAAGCGCTACATCGCCAAGTACACGATCAATCCGGCCATCACGCACGGGATTGCGCACGTGGTTGGCTCCATCGAGGCGGGCAAGATCGCCGACATCGTGCTGTGGAAGCCGGCGTTTTTCGGCGTCAAGCCGTCGATGATTCTGAAGGGCGGCATGATCGCTGCCGCGCAGATGGGCGACCCGAACGCGTCGATTCCCACGCCGCAGCCCGTGCACTACCGCATGATGTTCGGCGCCTTCGGCGGCGGCCTGAAAAAGTCGTTTACCTTTGTCTCGCAGGCGGCCTACGACCTCGATATCGGGCATCAGCTGAAACTGAACAAATCCGTCATCGCCGTGAAGAATATGCGCGGCTTGCGCAAGCACGACATGATCCACAACAGCGCCACGCCGCACATGGAAGTGGACCCGGAAACCTATGCCGTGCGCGCCGACGGCCAGCTGCTCGTGTGCGAGGCGGCCGCCGTGCTGCCGATGGCGCAGCGCTATTTTCTATTTTAAGCAGGAGACAAGCATGCTGACTTTGCATACCAAATTAGGTCCCGACGATGAGCGGGCACCCACCGCGCAACTGGTTCTGCCCTACGACCAGCGCGAAAAATGCCGGCTGCGCGCCGTGCTGTCGAATGGCGACGACGTGGCCGTGTTCACCGTGCGCGGCACGGTGCTGCGCGACGGCGAGCGCATGACGGGACCGGAAGGGCAGGTGGTGCAGATCGTCGCCGCGCGCGAACCGACCTATCTGGTGCGGTGCGCCGATGCCCATACCTTGCTGCGCTGCGCTTTTCACCTGGGCAACCGCCACACGCAGGCGCAGGTGGGCGATGGTTTTCTGCGCATCCGCAAGGACGTCGTGCTGAAGGAGATGCTCGAAGGATTGCAGGCGACGGTGACGGAAGAAAGCGCGCCGTTCGAGCCGGAGGCGGGCGCGTATGGCGGCGGCCATGGTCATCACGACGGCCACGGCCAGCACTTGCTGGTGCCCGTGCCGCTGCGGCAGAAGATTCACCGTCCCGGCGATGTGCCAGGCGTTGCGTGATGCAGGCCGCGGCCCTGCTGCATTTGCTGCAGTTCGCCAGCCCGGCCTTGCCGATCGGCGCCTACAGCTATTCGCAGGGGCTGGAAGCGGCGCTCGAATCTGGCCTGGTGCACGACGCGGCCACGGCGCGCGCGTGGATCGCCGAGCATCTGGCGCAGGTGGTGGCGCGCTGGGAAGCGCCCCTGTGCTGGCGGCTGATGCAGGCGTTTGAAGCGCAGGATTTGCGCGCCGTGCAGCGCTGGAGCGAGCGTTTCATCGCGTCGCGCGACACGGCGGAATTTCGTGCCGAGACCATCCAGATGGGCTATTCCTTGACCAAATTGCTGGCCGAGTTGGGCGTGGCCGACGGCGTGCTGATCGACATGCTGCAGGGACAGGCGGAAGTGGCCCTGCCGACGGCCTATGCCTGCGCCGTGGCGGCGCTGGCCATTCCCCGCGAAGAGGCGCTGCTGGCCATGCTGTTCGCCTGGGCGGAAAACCAGGTGCTGGTGTGTGTGAAATCCGTGCCGCTGGGACAGGTGGCGGGCCAGCGTTTGCTGCTGTCGTTGCGGCCCGATCTGGAAGCGGCGGCGCTGACGGCGCAAAATTTACAAGACGACGAGATGGGCAACTGGGCGCCCGGCCTGTCGCTGCTGTCGATGCGCCACGAAGTGCAGTACAGCCGCCTGTACCGTTCCTGAACCATTTTATGAGAGAGTAAACATGACTTCGATCACCTCCAATCCGCTGCGCGTGGGCATCGGCGGGCCCGTCGGCTCGGGCAAGACGGCCCTGTGCGAAATGCTGTGCAAGGGCATGCGCGAGCGCTACGACATGGCCGTCATCACGAATGACATCTATACGAAGGAAGACATGGAAATCCTGCTGCGCGCGGACGCCTTGCCGGCCGAGCGCCTGATGGGCGTGGAAACGGGCGGCTGCCCGCACACGGCCATCCGCGAAGACGCATCGATCAATCTGGAAGCGATCGCGCGCATGCAGGCAGATTTTCCCAACCTTGATTTGATCCTCGTCGAATCGGGCGGAGACAATCTGGCCGCCACTTTCAGTCCGGAATTGTCGGACCTGACGATTTACGTGATCGACGTGGCCGGCGGCGAAAAAATCCCGCGCAAGGGCGGGCCCGGCATCACCCGTTCCGATTTGCTGATCATCAACAAGACGGACCTGGCGCCGTACGTGGGCGCCAACCTGGACATCATGGCGCAGGATGCCAAGCGCATGCGCGGCGAGCGCCCCTTCGTATTTACCAACTTGCGCAGCGGCGATGGCGTGCAGGTGGTCATCGATTTTATCCGCGAGCAAGGTTTGCTCGATCAACCAGGCAAGGAGCTGCAATGACTGCAAGACTGATGAGAAAAACAGCCGCCGTGGCGGCCCTGTGCCTGCTGGCCATGCCCGCCATGGCCCACCCCGGCCACGGCGAAAGCGTGGGCTTCCTGGCCGGTTTCGCCCATCCGTTCACGGGCATCGACCATTTGCTGGCCATGCTGGGCGTGGGCATCTGGGGCGGCCAGCAGCGCCGCGGCCTGGCGCAGCCCACCACGTTTCTCGGCATGATGCTGCTCGGCGCCCTGGCCGGCATGGCGGGCTTGACGATGCCCGGGCTGGAAACGGGCATCGCCGCCACGGTGGCGCTCGTAGGGCTGGCCATCGCACTGGCGCTGGCCTTGCCGAACTGGCTCGGCATGGGATTGGTGGGTCTGTTCGCCTTGGCGCATGGCAATGCCCACGGCCAGGAATTGCCGGCAGCCTCGGCCGCCTGCGGCTTCATGCTGGCCTCGGCTGTCCTGCTGGGTGCGGGGCGTTTCACCGGCCAGGTGCTGGCCGAGCGCATGCTGCGTGTGGCCGGCGTGGCCTTGACGGCCGCCGGCGTGGTGTTGATGGGAGTTGCTTAGGCGCCGGGACGGCGTTCCGACAGCACGATGGGCGCCGCTTTTTCAGGATGCAAGCCCTGGTGGCCCGCATACACGGCGGCAATCGCCGCCATGTCGGCGTCCTTGTCGCCCGTCAGATATAAATGGTCGACGACACCCAGCACCTTGTTCGGGTAGTCGATGTAGACCAGCAGCAAGGGCACCTTGGCTGCGACGGCCAGGTGATAAAAGCCGCTTTTCCAGTTCGGGCGGTAGCTGCGCGTCGCTTCCGGCGTGATGGCCAGCCAGTACCAGTCGGCGGCCAGCATGCGTTCGGCCTGGCGCTGTATCGTGCCGCTGGTGGTGCTGCGGTCGACGGGTTCGCCGCCCAGGTAGCGCAGCACCTTGCCCATCGGACCGCGGAACAGCGAATCCTTGGCCAGCCAGCGGAAGGGCAGCGACAATGCCCATTTGCCGAACAGGCCGACGATGAAATCCCAGTTGGACGTGTGCGGGTAGACGACGGCGATGCCGCGCGGCCCCGGCAAGGGGCGAAAGCGCATGCGCCAGCCAAACAGGTGCAGCACGCGCAGCGCGCAGCGCTGGTGCCAGGTCGGCAAGTCGCCCGCTTGTACAAATAAATCGTCCATTGATACCCTTCAGTGACACTGTTCTTAATGGGATGGCGCTGGTGGCCATTTTCCTTGAAGCAAAAATTCTGCGCAGGCATTCTATACGGGGCTGGCGGTGGCGACAAGCAGCCGAGGCCGCTATTCATGCGGTGCCGCGGCCGTTGCTGCCCCTATTTTAACGATGCTTTGCCACGGTGTCGGGCACTAAATGCGCACAATGTGGTCAAAACTTGATGCAAGGTTGATCCACCCGATAGGGAGCCATGGCATGAAAAACAATATCGATGATGGACATGGGCAGCAAATCCGAACGGACAAAGTGATGGCCGAGCTCGTCGAGCGGGGCGTGGCGTTTCATCATGCGCTGGGGCGAACGGTGGCGACGGCCTACCTGCGCGAGCACGCGGTGCCGGCCGAGGTGATACGCCGCGTCTTCAGCAGCGTGCAGGCGCGCCGTCCGGCCCGGCCGGCACGGCGCCGATGGCGCTGAAGGGCAGAAAAAACGGCGGGCGCCGCGACCGTCACGCAATCCGTTGCGTTGGTATCGTTGCGCCCGCCGCCAGGGGGAGGAGCAGCTCATTGCTGCTCAGGGTGCCGTTCAGCCGTGGGCCGCCAGCGCCGGATAGTCCGTGTAGCCGGCCGCGTCCGGTGCGTACAGGGTGGCCGGGTTCAGCGGGTTCAGTGGCGCGTCGCTGTGCAGGCGGATGGGCAGGTCGGGGTTGGCGATGAACCACAGGCCAAAGGCCACGGCATCGGCTTCACCCTTGGCCAGCAGGGCTTCGGCCGCCGCCTTGTCCATTTTCTCGTTGGCGATGTACACGCCGCCGAATTCCTGCTTCAGGTACGGGCCCAGACGGTCGTCGCCCAGCGCTTCGCGCGCGCAGATAAAGGCGATGCCGCGCTTGCCCAGTTCGCGCGCCACATAACCGAAGGTGGCGCGCGGGTCGGAATCGCCCATGTCGTGCGCATCGCGGCGCGGCGCCAGGTGCATGCCGACCTTGTCCGCGCCCCATACTTCGATACATGCGTCCGTCACTTCCAGCATCAATCGGGCGCGGTTTTCAATCGAGCCGCCATAGTTATCGGTGCGCAAGTTGGTGCTGTCTTGCAGGAACTGGTCTAGCAGATAGCCATTGGCGCCGTGGATTTCCACGCCGTCGAAGCCCGCTTTTTTCGCATTTTCCGCGCCCAGGCGGTAGGCTGCCACGATGCCGGGAATCTCTTCCGTATCGAGCGCGCGCGGCGTGACGAATTCCTGTTGCGGGCGCACCAGGCTCACGTGGCCGGCCGGCTTGACGGCGCTGGGCGCCACGGGCAGGTCGCCGTCGAGGAAGAGCGGTGCGGAAATGCGGCCCACGTGCCACAGCTGCAGCACGATCAAGCCGCCCGCGTCATGCACGGCCTTGGTGATGTGTTTCCAGCCTTCCACCTGTTCCTCGGACCAGATGCCTGGCGTGTCGGCGTAGCCTACGCCCTGCGGCGTGACGGCCGTCGCTTCCGAGATGATCATGCCGGCCGAAGCGCGCTGCGTGTAGTACTCGGCCATCAGGGCGTTGGGCACGCGGCCCGGATTGCCGGCGCGCGAACGCGTCAGCGGCGCCATGATGATGCGGTTTTTCAGTTGCAGGCTGCCAATGGTGATGGGGTCGAATAAGGTTGCCATGGTGGTTGTCTTTCCTGTCGAGAGTGCCGCGTGCGGCGATGTGGATGGGGTTGCTGTTACAAACCTTGCTGCATGTGATCGAGAAAGGCCTGGATGGTGGCTTCATTGCGGCTGAAGAAACTCCATTGGCCCACTTTTTTGGTGGAAATCAGGCCCGCCTTCTGCAAGCTGGCCAGGTGCGCCGACACCGTCGATTGCGACAGGTTCAGGCGGCGGTCGATCAGTCCGGCGCACACGCCCAGGTGCAGCGAGTGGTCCTGTTCACAGAAATGCTGTTCCGGTTCCTTGAGCCATTGCAAAATCTGCCGGCGCACTGGATTGGCCAGCGCCTTGTGGATGGCGTCGATATCCATATTGTTTCTCCTGAATATATAATTCGCTTTCCAGCGATGTATATATCGTGTTTTTCAAATTTTAATATCGTCATCTTACGATATAAATGAAAAGCGTGCTGGCGCCCTCTTCGTTCTGGCAGGGTTCAGGCGGGAAGGGGATTGCGCTGCAGCACGGCAGGACCTGTCAGCACGATGCGCACCAGGTCGACCTGGCGCTGGGCGCCGGCCTTGGCGGTGGCGCTCTTGATCTGCGTGCGCGCCGTGTGAATGGAGATGCGCTGGCGCTCGGCGTATTCCTGCAAGGAATAGCCATTGACGAGCGCTTCCGTCAGGCGCGCCTCGGCCACTGTCATGCCATAGAAATTGCGCAGGGTGGCCGCCAGGGAGGTGATCAGGTCGCTGCTATCGCTGAGGAAAACGGCGATGGCACTGGCCGAACCGAACGGGCTGTGCCAGGAGGGCAGGGGCGTGACGCGCAGACGCAGCTGTTCGCCCGTCAGTCCGTTCAGATTGAGCACGCCGCCGGGGCCGCCTGCCGCCGTCGTGCCCGTTTGCGCGGCCTCATGCAGCATGCGCCGCAGCGCGCCGTTGTCCGCTTCGCGCGGGCAATACAGGGGTGCGCCTTCGCGCAGTTGCAGCAGCCGTGCCGAAGCCGTCATGGCCAGCGCCCGCTCATTGGCGTACAGCAATTGCGACGTGGCGTCGAGCAACAGCACGCCAAACGGCAGCAATTCCAGCACCTGGGTGGAACTCTGGGACAGCACTTCCAGTCGGCGCAGCTTGCGTTGCAGGGCAAACGCCGTTTGCAGATGCGGCATCAGGTTGCGGATCAGCGCCAGCTCGCCCGCGTCGTAGGCGCCCGCCTGTTCGCGGCGCACCACGGTGACGTTGGTGGAGCGTTCGGCGCGCAGTTCGACGATGGCCGCCGCCGTATAAAAGATGTCTTGCGGGCGCAGCCAGTCCGTCCAGTATTCGGTTTTCTTCAGGCAATGGTCGGGAAACAGCATGGAGCCCGTGACGACCGCGCCTTCGCGGTGCAGGGAAGCGTCTTCCAGCCACACATTGCGCGCCCCGTAATAGCAGGCAAAGCTGGCCATGGCGTCCGATTCGAAGCCATACGTGGCGGCCAGGCCACTGCCCGGCAGCAGGACGTCGACCGAGCGGTTGCTGAAATCATTGGCCCAGATCAGGCCCGCGTGCGACTTCAGCTGTTGCGCCAGGGCGGCCAGGAATTGCGACCAGGCACCATGTTGCGTGGCCGCTTCGTAGATCAGGGTAATCAGTGCCTGGCTGGCGACGGCGAGCGACGGCGTCATTGGCGATCCTCATGGCGGCAAGCAATGGGCAAGACAAACGGAAGGGGCGGTCGGAACAAAAGGCCGCCCCCTCCTTAGCGCGATTCCAGCCAGCTTTTGCCGCCGGACGTGCACGTGCTGAGGCTGCTGTACTGGCTCACGTAGTTATAGCCGCTGCCGCAGCCGCCTTCGCCCGATTTGACGGGGCCGTAGCAAGCGCCTTCATAGCTGAGCTTACCATTGACGGTGGTGCTTTTGACACAGAAATTGTAGTTGCTTGCCGTGCTGTTGTTGGGCAAGGTGGTGCCATTGTTTTGCCCGCAGCCAAGTTCCTTGCTCACGCTGCGCGCGTAGTCGACCATTTTCTGGTACGTGCCGCTGTAGTAGGCATCGGCCTTGGCTTTTTCTCCCAGCTTGCAGGCGGCGATCACGCTGTCGTAGCCAGAATCGGCCTGTGCATAGTTGCCCGATACCTGGATGCCGCAGGCGCTGGCCTGCTTGCGTTCCGCGTCGCTGATCAGATTGCTGTACTGGCAGTTTGCCGAGGTGCCGCTGGTGCCGCCGGCGCTGGTGGAACCGCTGCCCGAGCTGGTGTCGTCGCTGCCGCCGCCACCGCAGGCCGACAGCATGAGGCAGCCGAGTAAAGTGACGGCAAAGGTGGTTGGATGTGCTTGCATGATTTCCCCTGTGGACTGTGACGTGCCACCATGTATCTGGTGGTATCTTTTTTATTGCTACAAGGAATTATATCGGGCATGTTTTTTGGAAACATCACCCATATGGGGTATGCGCAGGCAGCACGGAGCGGGGAAGGGCGGCCGGCTGGCCGCCCCGGCAGGCATCAGGCGAAGTGGAACAGCAGCAAGGCGATGACGGCAGGCACTGTTTGCAGGTAGAGAATGCGCGTCATGACGGTGGCTGCGCCCCACACGCCGGCCACGGCGATGCACGCCAGGCCGAACACGGTGAAGGCATAAGCGATGGCCGCGTCCGGGTGAAAAAAGCCCAGTGCCAGCGCGGCGACGAGAAAGCCGTTGTAGCAGCCCTGGTTCGACATGGCGGGACGCACGATCTCCGCCTTTTCCTTGGACAGTCCAAACACCTTGCGTCCGCGCGCATCGAACAGCACGGTTTCCAGCAGCACGATATACACGTGCAGCAGCAGGATGAGGGCGGTAAGGATTTGGGCCAGTAGCAGCATTGTTGTTCCTGAAAGTGAGTGGATGCGGCAATTATGCTGCCAAGTGCATGTTTTTTGGCAACTTTCGATTAGAGCCGTGATACTAGCGAATAGTGTGCTTGCGGCAAGAGTTTTCACCCGATGGTATACTTTTCCCTTTGCTCCTGTGGGGACGACCCCGCTCGATGTGGGGGCTGTATGGCGGGGACGACCCTGCCGCCTCGGGAGAAAAGTATGGCGTGGATCATTCTGGTATTGGCGGGTTTGCTGGAAATCGGCTGGGCCATCGGCCTCAAATACAGCGCCGGCTTTACGCGCCTCGTGCCCTCCGTGCTGACGGCTGTTTCCATGGTCGGCAGCGTGGTGATGCTGGGCCTGGCCTTGCGCACCTTGCCGCTGGGCACGGCGTACGCCATCTGGACAGGCATCGGCACCGTCGGCACGGCCATCTTCGGCATCATGGTGCTGGGCGAACCGGCCAGCGCCGCGCGTATCGCCTGCATCGCCCTGATCGTGTCGGGCATCCTGGGCTTGAAACTGCTCAGCCCACAATAAAGGATGCCAGCATGAGCCTCGCCATGACGTATTTCTACCTGGCCATCGCCATCGTCGCCGAAGTGATCGCCACCAGCGCCTTGAAGGCGTCCGAGGGCTTCAGGCGCTTGTGGCCCAGCGTCATCACCGTGGTTGGCTACAGTATCGCCTTCTGGTGCCTGTCCCTGACCTTGAAGGTCATTCCTACCGGAATCGTGTATGCGATCTGGTCGGGCGTGGGCATCGTGCTCATTTCCGCCGTCGGCTGGTTCTGGTTCAAGCAAAGCCTCGACACGCCAGCCTTGATCGGCCTGGGGCTGATCATTGCCGGCGTGCTCGTGATTAACTTGTTTTCCAAGTCCGTCGGGCACTAATCAGAAACTGCTGGCAACCCGCGCCAGGTAATACCACTCGGCATTGGCTTGCGCGTTGACGTCCGGGAACAGGATATAGGCGTCGAATTCGGCCGTCACGGGCGTGCCGTCCGCGCGCACGCCGATCTGCTCGCCCTGTTTCACCTTGTCAAAGCTGGACCAGGTCTTGATGAAGCGGTCGCCTGCATCGAGCTTGTCGTGCACGACGACCATATTCAGCGCTTCCATGTCGGCGTCGGCGATAGCTTCCGGCTGCGGCGCGTCGATGAAGCCGAGGAAGGCGAGCGTGTTCATGATGGCGCGGTAGGCAACGTCCGGCGCGGCCGGGTCCGCGTGCTGGCCGCATTCCAGGGTCAGCGCATAGCCGCCCGTCGAGCGCATGTATTCCGTGGTGCCCACGCCGTAGCGCAAGACCATGCCCACCTGGTCGCTGCTGCCCAGGCGGCGCTGTACGCCGGCGCCATACGTTTGCAGCCAGCCGTCGACGAAGCGGCGCACGCCCAGGCGGCGCGCCAGCGCGCGTTCCTTGTCTTCGTGCTTGAACGGCTGCAGCGGGCCATCGTTGTTGCGCGGACCCACCATGACGAAGGGCTGGCTGTCGGCATTGAACGAGTGCAAGTCGAGCAGCACGTCGTGCTGGCCCAGCAGAGGGCACAGCCAGTTGGCGATGCGGTCTTCGAAATCCTGCGGATTGTCATTGGGGAACAGGTTCCGGTTCAGGTTGCGGTCGCCGCTGCGCACGCCCTTGGCGTAAGCGAGCGGGTTGGTGATGGGCACGAACGTGACGCTGCCGGCCACGATGGAGAGGGCGCCGCTGTCGAGTTCAGCCATCACGCGGTGGATGCCCTTGGTGCCGCAGGTTTCATTGCCGTGTACGGCGCCGGTGACGATCAGGCGCGGGCCGCTGCCCTGGCCCGTGTAGTTGATGGACTTGAAGTGGAGTGCGCTGCTCATGCTGGACATATCCTATGCTGTTGCGGAAAGGGAAAGCGGGGTCGGCATATTTTAGCGGGATTCGCCACGGGCTCCCGTAAAAATGTGCGCATGGTCGGGCCCGGCATGGCATGATCGGCGCCACCGTTGTTTTTCCTTGCCGATTCCATGTTTAGCACCTCCCATCCTTCCCGCCTGTACGGCCTCGACACCTTGCGTGCGCTGGCCATCGTGCTCGTCTTCATGAACCATTATTTGCTGTTCGTCAGCGAGGGCGGGGCGTTCGGTTTCTGGGGCGAAATCGGCTGGACGGGCGTGGACCTGTTCTTTGCCCTCAGTGGCTACTTGATCGGCAATCAGATCTTTGCGGCCTTGCGCAGCGAGCACGGTTTTTCCTTGCCCCATTTCTATGCGCGGCGCTTCCTGCGCACCTTGCCCAGTTTCTATGCCGTGCTGGCCTTGTATTATTTGTGGCCCGCATTTCGCGGCGATAGCGCGTTATTGCCGCTGTGGAAATTCCTGACGTTTACGCAAAACATCAATCTGACGCCGGGTACGGCGTTTTCCCATGCGTGGTCGCTCTGCGTGGAAGAGCAGTTCTACGTGCTGCTGCCGGCCGTGGCGCTGCTGATCGCGGCCTGCCGCAAGTCCCTGCTGTGGGCGTGGCTGGCCGTGGCCGCCAGCTTTATCGTCGGCATGCTGGTGCGCGCCTATTTGTGGGATGAATACGTGCAAGTGCCGCGCGGCGGCCTCGGCTATTACAAGTATATTTATTACGCGTCGTGGTGCCGCTTCGACGAGCTGGTGGCGGGTGTGGCGCTGGCGCTGCTGAAGAATTACCATCCGGCCGCCTGGGCACGCCTGACCTCGTACGGCAACCGCACCTTGCTGGCGGGAATCGCGGGCACGGCGCTGATGTTTTATGTGTTTCTCACTGATCACTATGGTTATTCGGTGACGGTGTTCGGCTATCCGGCCCTGGCCGCCAGTTTTACCTTGCTGCTGATCGCGGCGCTCAGTCCCGCCAGCGCCTTGTATCGACTGCGCGTGCCGGGCGCGGCCAGCCTGGCCCTGTGGTCGTATGCGATTTACCTGCTGCACAAGCAGCTGTGCATCTTGCTGCGCCCGATCTTGCAGGATATCGGTTATGGGCCGGATAGCCTGACAGCGATACTGGCCAGTATCGCTGTCAGCATCGCCACGGGCTGGCTTTTATATGCATTGGTGGAAACACCGTTCATGCGCTTGCGGGCGCGCTACGTTCCCGCCAATCATGCGTGACGATTACATGTCGATCACGTCGAGACCGCGCGGCGTACCGACCAGCAGTTCCAGGATGGCATGCACGCGCAGGTTCGTCTCTTCGTGCTGGGTGTTGAAGATGAGGGTGCGCAGGCCGGGTACGGCTTCCGTGATGTGGTCGCTGGCGTAGGCATTGATCAATAACAAGACCAGGTCCGTGGCGCCCGCGCCGGGCTGGCGCCGCAGCCGGTCGTGGATCACGTTCAGCAGCGCGCGCTGCATGCGCGGCGTGGGATTGGTGATGTAGGCGAAGACGCTCGGCGTGTTGGCGATGGCTGCGCAGATGCGCCGTTCGATCTCGTCAGGTTTCACGTCGGAAGCGATATCGAAATACGCGGCTTCCCAGCGCGTGCGCGCGTAGGGGTGATTGGGCGGGAAGGAGTCGGCCGTTTCAAAACCGCAGATGCGGCTCAGGGTTTTCAGCCAAGTTAGTATGGTGGGATTCATGCCCCGATTCTAGCGGCATTCAAGGCGCCTCGGGTCCTCTCCATATAAAGGAGGCTGACGCCCGGAGAAATGATTAAAGTTTCCTGTAAAACAGCCCTTGTCATTCTGGGAAAGCCTCTCTATAATGCTGGTCTTCGGGGCGGTTAGTTCAGCTGGTTAGAATACTTGGTCGACATCCAAGGGGTCGGGGATTCGAATTCCTCACCGCCCACCAGAATTTAGCAGTAGATGGTTTTAAAGACGATTGCTGATGCAGTGATCGATAAAAAAGTTTTACGGGCGGTTAGTTCAGCTGGTTAGAATACTTGGTCGACATCCAAGGGGTCGGGGATTCGAATTCCTCACCGCCCACCAGAATGCAGTTAGAGAGAAAGGGTGAACCGGTTATGACACCGCGAACTACTACCAAGCTTTGGGAGTGACGCTAGTCGAACGGGTTTCCTTTGTCTCAAGAAAGTGAAAAACGCGGCTAGTCCGCGTTTTTTTGCGTCTGCGTTTTCCTTTCAGTTATTTTACCCATCACATTGCAGTTTTACCTGGCGCCAGCGCCGATATGGAGATCAATATGCTTACAATCCGACTTCCCGATGGTTCCGCCCGTCAATTTGACGGCCCGGTCACCGTGGCCCAGGTTGCGGCCAATATTGGTACTGGCTTGGCCAAGGCTGCCTTGGCCGGCAAGGTCGACGGCAAGCTGGTCGATACCTCCTATCTGATCGAGCAAGACGCGGAACTGGCGATTGTGACGGACAAGGACGCCGATGGCCTGGAAGTGATCCGCCACTCGACGGCCCACTTGCTGGCGTATGCCGTCAAGGAATTGTTCCCGGACGTGCAAGTGACCATCGGTCCCGTGATCGACAACGGCTTTTACTATGACTTCGCCTACAAGCGTCCGTTCACGCCGGAAGATTTGACGGCGATCGAAAAGAAAATGGCGGAACTGGTCAAGAAGGATGAGCAAGTCACGCGCAAGGTGGTCGCGCGCGACGAAGCCATCGAGTACTTCAAGGGCATCGGCGAAGCCTACAAGGCTGAATTGATCGGTTCGATTCCGGCCGACCAGGAAGTGTCGCTGTATTCCGAAGGCAAGTTCACGGACTTGTGCCGCGGCCCGCACGTGCCATCGACGGGCAAGCTGAAAGTGTTCAAGCTGATGAAGCTGGCCGGCGCCTACTGGCGCGGCGACTCGAAAAACGAGATGCTGCAGCGTATCTATGGCACGGCCTGGGCCAAGAAGGAAGACCAGGAGCTGTACCTGCACAATCTGGAAGAGGCGGAAAAGCGCGACCACCGCAAATTGGGCAAGCAGCTCGATTTCTTCCATTTCCAGGAAGAAGCGCCGGGTCTGATCTTCTGGCACCCGAAAGGCTGGTCGATCTGGCAGCAAGTCGAGCAATACATGCGCAATGTGTACCAGGTCAATGGCTATCAGGAAGTCAAGGCGCCGCAAATTCTCGACCGCGGCCTGTGGGAAAAAACCGGTCACTGGGACAATTACCGTGAAAACATGTTCATCACGGAATCGGAAAACCGCGCCTATGCGCTGAAGCCGATGAATTGCCCTGGCCATATCCAGATTTTCAACAATGGCATGCGCAGCTACCGCGATTTGCCATTGCGTTACGGCGAATTCGGTCAGTGCCACCGCAACGAGCCGTCGGGCGCCTTGCACGGCATGATGCGCGTGCGCGGCTTTACGCAGGATGATGGTCATATCTTCTGCCTGGAAGAGCAGATCGCCGGCGAAGTGACGGCCTTCCACCAGCAGGCGATGGATGTGTACACGGCTTTCGGCTTCACGAATATCGACGTGAAACTGGCTTTGCGCCCCGATAACCGCATCGGCACGGAAGAGTCGTGGGATTTCGCCGAGGAATCCCTGCGTTCGGCCCTGCGCGCCTGCGGCGTGGAATGGACGGAATTGCCGGGCGAGGGCGCGTTCTATGGTCCGAAGATCGAATATCACCTGAAGGATAGCCTGGGCCGCGCATGGCAAGTGGGCACCGTGCAGATCGATCCGTCGATGCCAGGCCGCCTGGGCGCCGAATACGTGGCCGTCGACAACACGCGCCAGGTGCCGATCATGCTGCACCGCGCGATCGTCGGTTCACTGGAACGTTTCATCGGCATCCTGATCGAACACTATGCGGGCGCCATGCCGCTGTGGTTGTCGCCGGTGCAAGTGTCGGTGTTGAATATTTCCGACGCTCAAGCTGATTATGTACAAGAAGTAACAACAAAACTGCGCAAAGCGGGGCTGCGCGTACAGGCTGATTTGCGTAACGAGAAGATTACCTATAAAATACGTGAACATTCCGTACAAAAATTGCCTTACATCTTAGTGATTGGCGACAAAGAACGGGATGCGAATACAGTGGCCGTGCGGGCGCGGGGCAATGTCGATCTGGGCGTCATGTCCGTCGATGCCCTGATTGAGCGACTCAAACATGAAGTCGACACCAAGGCCTGACGAGGAAACTCGCTGCACGACCGTCTTACAAGATTTTTAAAGGAAATTACAATAGCTACTGACAAGTCACATCGCATCAATGGCGAAATCACTGCCCCTGAAATGCGTTTAAGCGGGGTCGATAACGAGCCACTCGGTATCGTAAGTTTGGCTGAAGCCTTCCGCCTGGCGGAAGAGGCAAACGTCGATCTGGTGGAAATTGCGCCTACCGCGCAGCCACCAGTGTGCCGTTTGATGGACTACGGCAAATTTAAGTATTCGGAGCAAAAGAAAGCTCACGAAGCCAAATTGAAGCAAAAGATCATCCTCGTGAAGGAAGTCAAATTCCGTCCGGGGACTGATGATGGTGACTACAATATCAAGTTGCGTAATCTCATCAAGTTCCTTGAGGATGGCGATAAAACCAAGATCACCTTGCGTTTCCGCGGTCGTGAGATGGCGCATCAGGATATTGGCTTCCGCATGCTGGAACGTCTGAAAGCCGATCTGGAGCCATACGGCCAGGTCGAGCAGTTCCCGAAGATGGAAGGCCGCCAAATGATCATGGTTCTTTCGCCTAAGAAGAAGAAGTAAGCTACAATAGCGTTTTACTGTGGATCGACGTGGTTTGTGCCTGCATGGGCGCGACACCAGATTCCAGGCAGAATTTGCGCGGCCCGCTCAGCAATGTGCGGGCCGCGTGAACTGTAGCGGACTCGCATCCGCTGCACAACATGTGAAAGCAGGCATCTAAGCGCAGCGTCGTGTTGCCACCTGCAATCCTGTTATAAATGGAGCTGTCCGTAAGAGGACAGATTGCTATGCCTAAAATGAAGACCAAAAGCTCCGCGAAAAAACGTTTTCGCGTGCGTCCAGGTGGAACAGTCAAGTCGGGTCACGCGTTCAAACGCCACATCCTGACCAAGAAAACCACCAAAAACAAACGTCAGTTGCGCGGTACCCGTAACATCAACGCATCGGATGTCACATCCGTCATGCGCATGATGCCGACTGCTTAATCTCACACTCAATTTAAGGAGTTACTATGCCTAGAGTAAAACGTGGGGTTACAGCTCGTGCCCGTCATAAGAAGATTCTTGTTCAAGCTAAAGGCTACCGTGGTCGCCGCAGCCGTGTATACCGTGTTGCCAAGCAAGCAGTTATGCGCGCTGGCCAATACGCTTACCGCGATCGCCGCAACAAGAAGCGTGTTTTCCGCCGCCTGTGGATCGCCCGTATCAACGCCGCTTCCCGTGAGCATGGCGTAACGTACAGCGTATTCATGAACGGCTTGAAAAAAGCAAATATCGAACTGGACCGTAAAGTCCTGGCCGATATGGCTGTGATGGACAAGCCAGCATTCGCTGCGATTGTCAACGCAGTTAAAGCAAAAATCGCTGCGTAAGCATCGGTTATTGCACAACGTCATCCGTAGGGTGACGTCATAAAGAGCGGGGCAGGGGTGTGAACCTTATGCCCCGTTTCCGTTTTTGATTGTTGGACTTTTGATAAGCAAGTCCAGAATTGATGTCCAAAACAGGAAATGCCGCATGAACCCCCTAGAAGAACTCGTCGTCTCGGCCCAGGCTGACTTTATCGCCGCCGCAGACGCTGCCGCACTTGAAAACGCCAAAGCCCGCTACCTGGGCAAGACTGGCCAGATTACCGAAATGATGAAGGGCCTGGGCAAGCTGGACCCGGACGCGCGCAAGGCGCAAGGCGCCCTGATCAACGCCGTCAAAGTGCAGATCGAAGACGCGCTGACGGCGCGCCGTGATGCGCTGGCCGATGCCCAGATGCAAGGCCGTTTGAACGCCGAAGCGATCGACGTGACCTTGCCAGGCCGTGGCCGCATGCCTGGCGGCATCCATCCCGTGATGCGCACGTGGGAGCGGGTCGAGGAAATCTTCCGCTCCATCGGTTTCGACGTGGCCGACGGCCCCGAAATCGAAAACGACTGGACCAACTTCACGGCGCTGAACAGCCCGGAAAACCATCCAGCCCGTTCCATGCAAGATACGTTCTACATCGATGGCAACGACACCGATGGCAAGCCCTTGCTGCTGCGCACGCACACGAGCCCGATGCAGGTGCGCTATGCGCGCACGCATACGCCGCCGATCAAGGTCATCGCGCCAGGCCGCACCTACCGCGTCGACAGCGACGCCACCCATTCGCCGATGTTCCACCAGGTCGAAGGCCTGTGGATCGCCGAAGACATCAGCTTTGCCGACCTGAAGGGCGTGTACCTGAATTTCGTCAAGGCCTTCTTCGAGACGGACGACCTGCAGGTGCGCTTCCGTCCGTCGTACTTCCCGTTCACGGAACCGTCGGCCGAGATCGACATCGCCTTTGGCTCCGGTCCTTTGAAAGGCCGTTGGCTGGAAGTGTCGGGCGCTGGCCAGGTGCATCCGACCGTGGTGAAGAACTTCGGCCTCGATCCCGAGAAATTCATCGGTTTCGCTTTCGGCTCCGGCCTGGAACGCTTGACGATGCTGCGTTACGGCATCAACGACCTGCGCCTGTTCTATGAAGGCGACTTGCGTTTCTTGAAGCAATTCAACTAAGCATTGTTCCGTTTGATTCATGGCGCTTGAGCGCCTGTGCGCTCGCGCTGTGAGCTTTGACCCTTTGAAGGCTTGATTATGCAATTTTCCGAAAACTGGCTCCGTACCATGGTCGATCCGAAGATGACTTCGGACGAGCTGGCCCATCTGCTGACCATGTCCGGTCTCGAAGTCGAGGACGTCGATCCTGTCGCGCCCCCGTTCTCGAACGTGGTGGTGGGCCTGGTCCTGGAGATGGAAAAACATCCGAACGCGGACCGCCTGAATGTATGCCAGGTCGACGTCGGCACGGGCACCATGCTCAACATCGTCTGCGGCGCGCCGAACGTGCGCCCGGGCTTGAAAGTCGTCTGCGCGATGGCCGGCGCCGTGCTGCCGCCTGGCGCCGATGGCAAGCCGTTTGAAATCAAGGTGGGCCAGCTGCGCGGCGTCGAGTCGCAAGGCATGCTGTGCTCCGCGCGCGAATTGAAATTGTCGGAAGAAAACGCCGGCTTGATGGAATTGCCGGACGACGCGCCGATCGGCCAGAATTTCCGCGATTACTTTGCGCTCAACGATTTGAAATTCACCATCAAGTTGACGCCGAATAAGGCGGACTGCCTGTCCGTGCTGGGCGTGGCGCGCGAAGTGTCGGCCTTGACTGGCGTGCCCCTGCATGCGCCGCAGTTCCGCACCGTGCCTGTTTCCAGCGATGAAATCCTGCCGGTGAAAGTCAGCGCGCCGGACCTGTGCGGCCGTTTCACGGGCCGCGTCATCCGCGGCTTGAACGCCAAGGCGGCCACGCCGGACTGGATGAAGCAGCGCCTCGAGCGCAGCGGCCAGCGTCCGCTGTCGGCCCTGGTCGATATCTCGAACTATGTCATGCTCGAACTGGGCCGTCCCAGCCACGTGTTTGACCTGGCCAAGATCCACGGCAGCCTCGACGTGCGTTGGGGCAAGGCGGGCGAATCCGTCAAGCTGTTGAATGGCAACACCATCGCCGTCGACGAATGGATCGGCGTTATTGCTGACGATAAAGAAATCGAATCCTTGGCCGGCATCATGGGCGGCGACGCCAGCTCCGTGTCGGACGATACGGACAGCATCTACCTGGAAGCGGCATTCTGGTGGCCGAACGCCATTCAAGGCCGCGCGCGCCGTTTGAATTTCTCGACCGATGCGGCGCACCGCTTCGAGCGCGGCGTCGATTTCGCCACCACCGTCGAACACATCGAGCGCATCACGGCGCTGATCGTGGAAATCTGCGGCACGCCAGCGACGACCGTCGGCCCCGTCGACGACCACGTGGTGAACTTGCCACAGCGCCAGCCCGTATCGATGCGCACGGCGCGCGCGCAAAAAGTCATCGGCGTGCCGCTCAACGATGAGCTGATCGCCGATATCTTCACGCGCCTGGCCCTGCCATACACCCTGGCGGACGGCGTGTTTTCCGTGACGTCGCCCAGCTACCGCTTCGACATCGAGATCGAGGAAGACTTGATCGAGGAAGTGGCGCGCGTGTACGGCTTTGAAAACATCCCGACCTTGCCGCCCGTGGCCGCGAACGTGATGCAGATCGCGCCGGAAAATACCCGCTCGCTGTTTGCGGTACGTCATGAGCTGGCTGACCTGGGCTTCCAGGAAGTGGTTAACATGAGCTTTGTCGATACGGCATGGGAGCGCGATTTCTCGGGCAACACGAACCCGATCAAATTGCAGAATCCGATCGCCAGCCAGATGAGCGTGATGCGTTCCTCGCTGATCGGCAGCCTGATCGCGAACGTGCGCTATAACCTGAACCGCAAGACGAACCGCGTGCGCATCTTCGAAGTGGGCGCCATCTACCAGCGCGACGACAGCGTGGAAAACGGCCCCTTGTCGGTGGCTGGCTATGCCCAGCCGAAGCGCGTGGCCGCCATGGCTTACGGCGCGGTTGCCGACGAGCAGTGGGGCCAGGCCTCGCGCACGGTCGACTTCTTCGACGTGAAGGCGGACCTGGAAGCGCTGTTCGCGCCGCTGGTCTTGCGTTTCACCAAGGCGGAACATCCGGCCCTGCATCCTGGCCGTTCGGCCAACGTGGAGCTCGATGGCAAGGTCATCGGTTTCATCGGCGAATTGCACCCGCGCTGGATGCAAAAGTATGACTTGCCGCTGGCGCCCGTGCTGTTCGAAGTCGATGCCGCTGCCTTGACGCAACGAGTCGTGCCCGTGTACCAGGAAATCTCGAAATTCCCTGGCGCCAGCCGCGACTTGGCCGTGGTCGTCAAGCAATCGGTGGCCGTGCAGGATCTGCTCGACAGCTTCCACGCCGCCGCAAAGTCGAGCCCGGCGGCGCGTATCGTGCAAGCCATTGTTTTATTTGATGAATATCGTGGAAAAGGGCTGGAAGCGGACGAAAAAAGCCTTGCTTTCCGGATTAGCTTGCAAGATACTCAAAACACCCTGCAAGACGATGTCGTCGATGGCCTGATGGCTGTCCTGATCGATGCGGCCAAGCAGGGCCACGACGCGAAACTGCGTTCGTAATTACCGGACCGGCCGTCGCCTTGCGTGACGGCCTTTCCGTCGTCAACCGTAGACGAGCTTGCCATGTGGTGGGCTCGGGCGCACAGAAAAGGCAGGGCAGGAAAATTAATAACAGCGACGTTGATTCCGCCGTACTGCAATCCGCACTGGCCGCCGATTTGCATCGGGCCATGCTGGTTGCCAAAGTGCGCCAGGAAGCGGAAAAAGATTTACCCACCTTGACCAAGGCGGAACTGGCCGAACTGTTGTTCGAGCAAGTGGGCCTGAACAAGCGCGAAGCGAAGGATATGGTCGAGACCTTTTTCGATGAAATCCGCAATGCGCTCGAGCGTGGCGAGGCCGTCAAGTTGTCCGGTTTCGGCAATTTCCAGTTGCGCGACAAGCCGCAGCGGCCGGGCCGCAATCCGAAGACGGGCGAAGAGATTCCCATCACGGCGCGCCGTGTCGTGACCTTTCATGCGAGCCAGAAGCTGAAAAGCATGGTCGAAGAGACCAGTCCGCTGGCACGTGCTGCCTGAGTGAGTGGCGATGAACGAGCGCATCAGTAAAACCGAGTTGATCGCCTTGCCGCCCATTCCGGCGAAACGCTATTTCACGATCGGTGAAGTGAGCGAGTTGTGCGGCGTCAAACCGCACGTGCTGCGCTACTGGGAGCAGGAGTTTTCCCAGCTCAAGCCGGTCAAACGACGTGGCAACCGCCGTTATTATCAGCACCATGAGGTGCTGCTGATACGCCGCATCCGCGAATTGCTGTACGAGCAGGGCTTTACCATCAGCGGTGCGCGCAACAAGCTCGACAGCCGTGGCGCATCGCATGGCATCCCCGACGAGCTGCCAGTGCTGCCGGCCATACCTGCCGTGCCGCAGGAAGCGCCACTGGACCGCGTGTGGATACGCAATGAATTAATTGCGATTTTAAACTTGCTAAAATAAGATTTGTACCAATATAGGTGGGGTTGTCCGGTAGCAGTTGACCAAGTTGACTATACTGCATGGATGCTCCGCCTTGGCGTTGACGCTACCGTACGGCGCGCCATATTTTGAATATAATGTTAATGTTGCGTTTTTGTTAGTGACGCTGAACCGGAGCAGCGTTCAGGTTCCGGTAGTCTTTCCCAGGCCAGGAAAATTTAAGGGGAAACAATGATACGCGTTGCCATTTGTGATGATCACCAAATAGTACGAGCTGGATTCAAACAGATTTTTTCGTCGTCAAGCGATTTCAGTGTGGTGGCGGAAGCCGGTACCGGGCGCGAAGCGCTCGATATCGCCCGCCGCGAAATTTGCGATGTATTGCTGCTCGATATCGCCATGCCCGATCAAAGCGGCATCGATACCTTGCGCACGATCCGCCAGGGTCAGCCGGAATTGCCCGTGCTGATCCTCAGCGGCTATCCCGCGCAGCAATACGCGCTGAACCTGTTCAAGATGGGCGCGAATGGCTATCTGAACAAGGAATGCGAAGCCGACGAACTGATGACGGCCGTGCGCACCGTGTTCCAGGGGCGCCGCTATGTCAGCTCCACCGTGGGCGAATTGCTGGCGCAGTCGTTCGACCGCGACACGAATGCCGCCCTGCATACGGAATTGTCGGACCGCGAGTTCCAGGTCTTCCTGCGTCTGGCGCGTGGCGCCACCGTGTCCGACATCGGCGTGGCCTTGTCGTTGAGCATCAAGACGGTGAGTACCTACCGTACGCGCATCATGGAAAAAATGGGCTTGCAATCGAACAGCGACTTGACCTATTACGCAATGAAAAACAATTTGCTTGACTAGCGTTGCGGTGCGATCATGGAAACATGATCGCTCAGCCCGCTAGCCAGCACGACTTGTGCAGTGCAGCAGTTTGTGGCGAGGACTATAATTGGCCGGCGCCGGCGCTCTTTCCCGCGCCGAACCTTGCTAAGGATGCACATCAGGATGTATTTCACCGCTGAACCGGCCCCGAATCACCGCCTGCCCCTGTACAAGACGATCCTGTGCGTGACGTGCGCCTTGCTGCTTGTCCTCAATGGTTTCAGTCTCTATCACAACCTGCAGTCGCTGAAGGGCACGAATGCCTTGCTCAGCCAGAGCGCCCGCGTGGCCGACCGCCTGCAGTATTTGAACGTGCTCGTGCTCGATGCGGAAAGCAGCTTGCGCGGCTATTTTATTTCCGGCTCGGAAACGTATCTGGGACCGTCGAAGACGGCCACCACGGAAATCGAAAACGAATTCAACGAGCTGCAAACCTTGCTTGCGGGCAGTCCCACCCAGCTGAAGAACCTGGGCCAGCTGAAAAGCCTGATTCGTCGAAAGATGTCGATGTTGCAACAATCGATCGACGTCTACAAACAGGGCGGGCTGGCCGAGATCGTCAACATTTCCCGCGTGACCGATGACCGCGCCACCATGGACGAAATCCGCCTGCAGGTGGTGATCATGACGCGCGAGCAGAATGAAGCGCTGTCGACCGGCAGCGCCGCCTTTTATCATGAGTACCAGAAGGCCGTGCTGCTCGGCATCGGCATCAATGCCCTGGCCATCCTCGTGCTGATCATGTTTTACCAGCTGGTGCGGCGCAGCTTCCAGAACCGCGCGGCCGTCGAGTATGCATTGCAAAATGCTAACGACACCCTGGAATCGACGGTCAGCAAGCGTACCGAGCAGCTATCCGTGCTGTCGCGCCATTTGATCAGCGTCAACGAAGTGGAAAAAGCACGCCTGGCGCGCGAGCTGCACGATGAGCTGGGCGCCAACTTGACGTCGATCAGCATGGACCTGGGCGCCGTCACGCAGCAACTGGCGCACACGCAGCCGGAACTGGCCGCGCAATTGCGCCGCGCCAAGGCCACTTTGCTGGAAACGGTGGAGCTCAAGCGCCGCATCGTCGAGGATTTACGCCCCAGCCTGCTGGACAACCTGGGCCTGTGCGCGGCCATCGAAAGCTATTGCGAGGATTTTGCACGCATGAGCTCGGTACGCTGCGAAACGGACGTGGCCATCAATATCGACAACCGCGAAGCGACCCTGACGATTGCCCTGTTCCGTATCGTGCAGGAATCGCTGACGAATATCATGAAATATGCGCGCGCCGGCATGGTCAGCGTGACCTTGAAACGCAACGAGCACGGCCTGGTGCTGCGCGTGATCGACGACGGTATCGGCATTACGGAAGCTGCGCTGCAAAAACCCATGTCGCACGGCTTGCTGGGCATGCGCGAACGGGCTTTGTTGCTGGGCGGCACGCTCACCGTGCGCCAGGGGCCGGAAGGCAAGGGAACGTGCGTGGAAGCCGTGATTCCCCTGCCGCTGACGCCGGAGCTGGAAGACATCGATGCGGATATCGAAGCGTAATTTTCTTTGAGATAAAAAATGGCCGGGCATGCAGCCCGGCCATTTTTTTAGCTATCTTGCATGATCAGCAGCGGATCAGCAGCGTGACACGTCGCGCAGCAAACGGTCGTATTCCGTCTTGGCGACCTTGTAGCACTCGCCCGCATAGCATTCCAGGCCGGCGCGGTCCAGCACCGTGATATTGCCGCGGCGATAGTGGATCAAGCCTTCTTCCTGCAGCTTGCCGGCAGCGGCCGTGATGCTTTCGCGGCGCACGCCCAGCATGATCGAGATCAACTCTTGCGTCACTTTCAATTCATTCGATGGCGAACGGTCCAGGCGGTCCAGCAGCCAGCGGCACAGCTTTTGCTCGATCGAACTGTGGCGGCCGCCGACGGCGTTCTGCGCCATTTGCGCAAACAGGGCGTTGGTGTAGCGCATCAGCAGCTGGGGCAGGGCGCCGCCTTGATTGAAGGCATCACGCAAGCTTTGCGTCTTCAGGCGGTAGCCATAGCCGGCGCTTTGCACGACAGCCGTGCACATGGCGCGCTCGCCTGCCAGCAGCGAGGCACCGGCCACGCCTTCATGGCCGACGACGGCGATTTCCGTCGTGGCGCCATCTTCCATCACGTACAGCAGCGAAATGATGGCGGTGGTGGGGAAGTAGCTGTACTCCATGTTGTTACCGTAAGCATACAATTCCTTGCCGAAAGGCAGTTCCACCAGTTCCAGGTCTTCGAACAGCGATTCAAGCGCGGCGCGCGGCAGGGCGGCCAGCAATTCATTCTGTTGGGCACTGCTGAGGCTAACCCGCGACGCAAGCTTGATTTCCCGTCCGGCCGCCGGCATGGCGCGCGGCAGCAACTGGTTCTTCTGGACCGGGGTGCTAAGTTGAGTTTGGTTCATAGTATTCCTCACAGGCTTTTTACATCGGAGTGCGACTGCCGCGTTGCTGGTCAAAAAAAGTTGCCATATCCATTTGGTAACGGCGTTTTGTTCGACCGCGCGGTGCAGATCGCGATGTAGTTACTTTAAAAGCTTATGTAAGTGGCGAACATAAGATTAGCAGTCGCCACTTTGTAGTCTCTTTTGAGGCGGAATTGTAGTCCTTGTCCTACGTGCACACTTTTGACTAGCTGGCCTTGCGCCGTTCTGCGCGATTTTGTGATATGACGCGCGGCTTGTTGGCGCTCCACAGGCCGGCCGGACGCACGCTGGGCAAGCCGTCGCGCACGGCTGCGGCGGGCGCCTGGCGCGGGTTTGGCGTCTCGTGTTCCCCCAGGCGGAAGCGGCTGACGGCCTGCGTCAGCGCCTCGCCTTCCTGGTGCAGGCGTTGCGAACCGGCGCGGGCCTCGTCGACCAGGCCCGCGTTCTGGCGCGTCATGTCGTCGATTTGCGCCAGCGCCTCGTTGATACGGGCGATCTCGCCATTCTGCTCGGCGCCGGCGCTGCTGATGCGTCCGATCACCACGGCCACCTGCTGTACCGCGTCGACCACTTGCCGCATGGTGTTGCCGGCGGCGTTGACGAGGTCGCCGCCCGCGTCCACGGTGGCGACGGAATCGCCGATCAGGCGCTTGATTTCCAGCGCCGCGTCGTTCGAGCGCTGCGCCAGGCTGCGCACTTCCGAGGCAACGACGGCAAAGCCGCGCCCTTGCTCGCCGGCTCTAGCCGCCTCGACGGCTGCATTCAAGGCCAGGATATTCGTCTGGAAGGCGATGCCGTTGATGACGCCGATGATGTCGACGATCTTGTGCGAGCTGGCCTTGATCGACGCCATGGTGTCGACCACGGCGCCCACGGTCTGGCCGCCGCGCAGGGCCACATCGGCCGCCGTCGCCACCAGGCTGCGCCCCTGTCCTACGTGCGCTTCGTTGCGGCCCACGGTGGCCGTCAGTTCGCGCATCGAGTCCACGGTGGCGCCCAGCGCGTCCGCTTGCGTGGCCGTGTGGCCGGACAGGGCGGCGTTGCCCTGGGCGATATCGGCGCCCGCCGCCGCGATGACGGCCGCGCCGCCGCGGATTTCCTGCACCAGGGTGGCCAGGCCGTGCGTCATGGCGCCGAAGTCGCGCACCAGGTCGCCGATCTCGTCGTGCGCTTGCGAGGTGATGCGCTGCGACAGGTCGCCCGCCGCCGCCGCGCCGACGGCCACGCGCAATTGCTTCACGTCGCGCGCGAATGCGGCATAGAAGCCTGCGCACAGGTAAGCGGCGGCCAGCAGCACCAGCAGCATGGCGGCCAGGATCAGGGCGCGGCGCGCCTCGTCGCGGGCGATGCGTTGCGCCAGCAAATCGTGCAGGGCGCTGGCGGAGGCGCCGGAGAGCGCGTGCAGGGCGTCGATCGCCTGCATGCCGGCCGCGTGGAATTGCGCGCCAGACGTCTGGTCGTAGGAATTTGTCACTTCGTTTTTCGTGCGTTCGAGGAAGGCCAGCGCGGCCGGCACGGCTTTCAGGGACGCTTGCAGGCTGGCGCGCAATTCCGGGCGGCTGGTGAGGATTTCGTCGAAGCGGGCCGGCAGGCGTTCCAGTTCGTGGCGCGCGATCAGGGCGTTGGCGTTGACGAGTTGATCTTCATTCGCTTCGAACAAGCCCGTGTCGATGTAGGCGGCGCCGCGCCCGCCGATGTCGGACAGGCTTTCGGCCAAGTCGGGCAAGGTAGCGGTGAAGACGGCGCTCAGGTGGTTTGCGCCCGCGTCCGGGTCCAGGCTCAGGTGCGAACGGTCGGCCACCAGCTGGCCCAGTTTGGCCGCCTGGCGCAGCAGCGCCGTATGCGCCGCGTAGCTGTCGCGCGCCGCGAGACCGGCCTGGCGGCCCAGCAGGGCTTGCCACTGTTTCATCAGCTCGGCCGCCTGCGGCAAGCCGGCGCCGGCCGGCAAGCGCGCCAGGGCCGCCAGCGCGGCTGTGATGCGTGCGTTCAATGCCGTGTTGTCCATGCCCGCCTTGCCGCTCAGGCGCAAATGCTCGAGGCCGCGCCGTTGCTGCAGCAGCCGTGTGCCTTCCTGCAACTGGCGCACATAGGCCACGCCTCGCTGCGCATCCTGTGCCTGAGCCAGCGATTTGCCCAGCTCCGAAATCAGCAGGGTGGTCGCCAGCGCCAAAGGCAGCAGGAAGACCAGGCAGACAAGCATGAATTTTGGTAGCAGGCGCAAGCGCTGCATGAGTCGGATGGCGGGCGAGAGGAGGATTTTCATCGGGTTTCCAGGGTAGGGTGACAACATTTCTGCAGTGCAATGTTGCCTGCCGATTGTGACCCCTTGATGAAGTGGCCAATTTTGCCGTTCGCCAGAGTGAAGCAGTTCACACGGAAGGGCGATCCTTCTGTAAAATCGAGGGTTTTTTGCGAGGGCCATATTATGGTCACCAATATGGCCAACGAGAACGACATCAACACCCCCGATTCCAGCGACAACGCGGACAGCGCAGCAGCGCCAGCGAGCAGCAAGGCGCCGGCCGTGATCGCGCGCGAAGTGCAGCGCCGCCGCACCTTCGGAATCATTTCCCACCCGGATGCGGGTAAGACCACCCTGACGGAAAAACTGCTGCTGTTCTCGGGCGCAATCCAGATGGCCGGTACCGTCAAGGCACGTAAATCGGGCCGCCACGCGACGTCGGACTGGATGGAGATCGAGAAGCAGCGCGGCATTTCCGTCGCTTCCTCGGTGATGCAGTTCGAATTCCGCGACCACGTCGTCAACCTGCTCGACACCCCCGGCCACCAGGACTTCTCGGAAGATACCTACCGCGTGCTGACGGCGGTCGACTCGGCGCTGATGGTGATCGATGCGGCCAAGGGCGTGGAAGCGCAGACGATCAAGCTGCTGGCCGTGTGCCGCATGCGCAATACGCCGATCGTCACCTTCATGAACAAGATGGACCGCGAGACGCGCGATCCGCTGGACCTGCTCGACGAACTTGAATCCGTGCTGAAGATCCAGTGCGCGCCCGTCACCTGGCCTATCGGCATGGGCAAGAACTTCCGCGGCGTGTACCACTTGCTGAACGACGAGATCATGCTGTTCAAGGCCGGTGAGGAGAAGGCCGACGGCGCCTTTGAAATCATCAAGGGTATCGACAACCCGCGCCTGCAGGAGATGTTCCCGCTCGAGATGGATCAATTGCGCATGGAAGTGGAACTGGTGCACGGCGCGTCGAACCCGTTCAACCTGGAGGAATTCCTCTCCGGCGTGCAGACGCCCGTGTTCTTCGGTTCTGCCATCAACAACTTCGGCGTGCGCGAGATTCTGTCCGCGCTGGTCGACTGGGCGCCGGCGCCGCGCGAGCGCGATGCGACCGTGCGTTCGGTGGCCCCGTCCGAGCAGCCGTTTACCGGTTTTGTTTTCAAGATCCAGGCGAACATGGACCCGGCCCACCGCGACCGCATCGCCTTCTTGCGCGTGTGCTCGGGACGTTTCGAGCGCGGCATGAAGGTCAAGCACTTGCGCCTGGGGCGCGAGATCAAGGTGTCGAACGTGGTGACCTTCATGGCATCGTCGCGCGAACAGGTGGAAGAGGCGTACGCGGGCGACATCATCGGCTTGCCGAACCACGGCAACATGCAGATCGGCGACAGTTTTTCCGAAGGCGAGATGCTGACCTTTACGGGCATCCCATATTTTGCGCCGGACTTTTTCCGCTCCGTGCGCATCCGCAATCCGCTGAAGATCAAGCAGCTGCACAAGGGCTTGCAGCAGCTGGGCGAAGAGGGTGCGGTACAGGTCTTCAAACCGGTGCAGGGCGGCGAACTGGTACTGGGCGCCGTCGGCGTGCTGCAGTTCGAAGTGGTGGCCAGCCGTCTGCTCAACGAGTATGGCGTCGATGCCGTGTTCGAAGGCACGAGCATCAGCAGCGCGCGCTGGGTCAGCTGCGACGACAAGCGCATCCTGCAGGACTTTGAAAACGCGCTGGGCCACAACGTGGCCTACGATGCGGCCGGCAACATGGCTTACCTGGCCACGTCGGGCGTCAACCTGCGTTTGACGGAAGAGCGCTGGCCGAAGCTGACGTTCCATGCGACCCGCGAGCATTCGGCCAAGCTGGCTTGATATAGCGTAGTGGTGTCGGGTTACGCGCTAGCCCGACCTATGCTTTGAGGTGCTGGTGATGTCGGATTACGCGCTGCGCGCTAATCCGACCTACGCCGACCTACCTGTTCATGGCGCAGGTCGGATTAGGCCAACGGCCGTCATCCGACAACCATCGTTGGCAGTTACTCAAGCCGGCAAAATCGTGCGTGTACTCCAGTCGCGCCGTTCCAGCAGCAATGCCGTCAGCTGCGCCGCCGTCATCGGGCGCGCGAAGAAGAAGCCCTGCACGTTGTCGCAGCCGGCTGTCCGCAAAAACTCCACCTGCCGCAAGGTTTCCACACCCTCGGCCACCACTTTCAGATGCAGGCTGTGCGCCATGGCGATGATGGCCGTGACGATGGCTTCGCCTTCGCCGGGCAGGTCGTGCACGAAGCTGCGGTCGATTTTCAATTGGTCGATCGGCAGGCGCTTCAGGTAGGACATCGAGGAATAGCCGGTGCCGAAATCGTCGATCGACAGGTGGATGCCCGTCTCCTGCAGGCGCCGCATCAATTCCACGTTGGCGTGGATATTGTCCATCAAGACCCCTTCCGTGATTTCCAGCTCCAGCAAGCCATGCGGCAGCTGCGTTTCATGCAGGATGGCGCGGATGTCGTCCATCAGGCCTGGATCGCGCGCCTGGCAGGCCGACAGGTTGACGGCCACGTGCTCGAGCGAATCGAGCAGGCCCGCCTTGCACCAGAGGGCCGCCTGGCGGCAGGCGCTTTGCAGCACCCAGCGTCCCAAGTCGACGATGATGCCGCTTTCCTCGGCCACGGGGATAAATTCGGCGGGGCTCAGCTGGCCCATCTCGCGGCAATTCCAGCGGACCAGCGCTTCCACGCCGACGATGCGCCCGCTGCGCAAGTCGATCTGCGGCTGGTAGTGCAGATACAGTTCCTCGTTTTGCAGCGCGCGGCGCAGGTTCGCTTCCATGCGCAGGCGGCGCTGGGCGCGCAGTTCCATTTCAGCCTTGAACACGGCGTAGCGGTTCTTGCCCTGATGCTTGGCGTGGTACATGGCCGTATCGGCATTGCGCGTCAGCGTGGCCACGTCCTGCGCGTCGAACGGATACAGGCTCACGCCGATGCTGGCGCTGACATACAGCTGGTGGCCTTCGAGGTCGAACGGCGGGGCCAGCACGGCGAGGATCTTGCGCGCCACGCTGGCCATTTCCGAGGCGTCGTCGGCCGGTTCGACGATGACGACGAATTCGTCGCCGCCGATGCGGCAGATGATGTCGGTGCCGCGCAGGATGGCCACCAGTCGCTCGGCGACGAGCTTGAGCAGCTGGTCGCCGCAGTGGTGGCCCAGCGTATCGTTGACCACCTTGAAGTTGTCCAGGTCCAGCAGCAGCAGGCCCACGCTGCTGTCCTGGCGGTCGGCGCGCGCCAGCGCGTAGGCCAGGGCATCGTTGAATTCATGGCGGTTCGGCAGCTGCGTGACGGAGTCCACGTGGGCCAGGTAGTGCAAATGGTTTTCCGCATGCTGGGCGGCGGTGCGCGTGCGGCGCACCATCAGGAACGTCAGGCCGAACGCGCACAGGCAGACGAGCAGGGTGAAGGCGGCAAATTGCGCCAGGCTGGCGTACAGCGGCGCCAGGCTGGCGCGCAGGTACAGCGCGCCGCCGCCAGGCAAGGCCTTCAATATCGCGGCGCTGCCGTCCAGGTAATCGATGTGCATGCCGTTGCGCGGCGCCGCCGGCACGGCATCGTTGCTGCTGCGCGCGTAGCGGGCAAACGGCGTGCCATAGGGACTGTAGAGCAGGGCTTGCCGGACATGCGGCGCGGCGGCGAGGGGAGCGAGGAGTTGTTGGGCCGCAAGGCGATTGTCCTGGCGCATGGCTTGCGCGGCGGCGGGGGCCAGCATGTCGGCCTGGATGTGCAGGTTGCGCTGCAAGGATGCCTGAAGGGAAAACAATTGGTAGAGGATCAGCAACAGGCTGGCCATGGCCAGCATGGCTGCCGCGGCCAGCAAGTTCAGCCGGGCTATGCGGTCGCCGCGCAATTGCGACGACGGCAGCATCAATGGCGCCATCATGACGCTTCCTCCTGCCGGCCCCGCTTGCCGCCGCCCCGTGTGATCGCGCCTCGCCCTGCCATACTTTACGTTCCAGTCTGATGAAAACCGAAGTGAGCCGGAACTCTCAACGTGTTGCTAAGGCCGACATATTGTCATTTTGCAGCGTGAAAGTACAGGGTGCGCGGCAATTTAGTGCCCATGCCGCACATCGGTGGCGGCAGGCAAGGCGACAAGACAGGCGGAAAAGGAGGACGTGTCTTTCTAATAATAATTCATGCTGAATTTTAATCCTTTTTTTGTCCGCCGTTTTTTTTCTCTAAAAACATGCTGATGGTAAACAAAATACTACCAAGAATAACTTCCATGTTTGCAGTCATCCCGGCACGGATTAACTTTTTGACTGCATCAGCCATTGCAAGTCATTGATTTTAATAAATTTTAATGAAGAATGCGAGAACGCTATGGCCTTGCTCCGCGAGTTCGTCCATAATCCGCTGATGATGGACGTTCTGATGCTGTTTGTTTTGTCTGCCGCGGCCAAGCAAGCTGCCGCCAGTAAAACCGGACGTCGCCCTAATGATCAATAGTGAGGATATCTTGGAAAAAAAACCAAAAATTATTTTGTCGTCACAAGACCTGGAACGACTGGAAGCGTTGTTGTATGCCTTGGGTAATAATCTGTCGCCGGACAAGGCCGCCTTGCTCGACGAACTGGGCCGCGCCGAGGTGCTCGAGCCGCAAGAGATTCCACCGACCGTCGTGACGATGAATTCCACCGTGCGCTTCACGGTGGAAAACAAGGAGGAATTCTGCCTGACGCTCGTATATCCGAAGGATGTGGAAGGCCAGGCCGACCGCATTTCCGTGCTGGCACCCGTCGGCAGCGCGCTGCTGGGCCTGTCCGTGGGTGACAGCATCGCCTGGCCCATGCCGGGCGGCGTGGTGAAGGTGAAGATCGAGGAAATCGTCTACCAGCCTGAACGGGCTGGCGAATACCACCGCTAAGCGCGGCAAGCAGTGACGGCGGACGGCGCCTGCCGTTCGCCTGCAAGGCCGTGCTTTCCGATAGTCAACTATTGCGTTGCACGCGCACCACCAGCCATCCCGCCACGACCGTAAACGTGACGATGATGGCGACGATGATCCAGAAACCCTGCGGATGCTGGGCCAGCGGAATGCCCCCCACGTTCATGCCCAGCATGCCGGCGATGATATTGATCGGCAAGGCCAGCACGGTGACGATGGTCAGCACGAACAGGCTGCGGCTGTTTTCCTCGTTGACGCTGGCGGCGATCTCTTCCTGCAGCAGCTTGATGCGTTCCTGTAGCGAAGACATATCGCTGAGCACGACGGAAAATTCCTCCGTCGATTGGCGCAGTTCCAGACTGTCCAGCTCCGACACCCATGCGGGCGGGCGTTGCAGCAGGCGGAACAGGGCGGCCGGTTCCGGCGCCAGCAGGCGCTGCAGCCGCACCAGCACGCGCCGCATGGCGCCCAGGTCTTCGCGTTTCGGCACCAGGCGCCCGGCCAGCAAGTGATCCTCGATATCGTCGACCCGCGCCACGGCGTCGCGCACGATGTTGACGAGCACGTCGGCCTGGTCGCGCAGCAGATGGATCAGCAGTTCCACCGACGAGCGTATCGGCTCGTGGTTCTTGATGACGGCCTGGCGCAGGCGCTCGATCGACTGCAGCGGCGCGCGGCGCGCCGTGATGACAAGGTTTTGCGCCACGCTGGCCCACATGGTGGAAATGTCGGACGCTTCGAACGAGAAGTTGTGCACCACATCGTTGACCACGGCGATCAGGGTGTTTTCCGCCTGTTCGATGCGCGTCGAGCGGGAACCCTGGTGCAGGGTTTCATAAAATTCGTCGGCCAGCTGCGTGTGCGTCATCAGCCATTTTTCGCTGGCCGCATGCGACAAATTGAAATGCAGCCAGACGAATTCCTGCGCCGGGCGCGCCGCGCCATCGGCCAGCCAGGCCAGCGCCGCCGTCGAGTCGAGCGCCAGCGGCTGCCCATCGCGGCCAAACAGGAAGCCCCAGACCAGGCCCGAGGTATCCGAGCCGTAGGTAAAACCGGCAGTTTCCATCGCCATCGTGAATCTTTCTCGCGCAGTGTGATTGATCGTCGCGCGATGTTAATACACGGATGTGTCGGGAAAATGACAAGGCCACCGCGATGGGTGGCCTTGTCCGGACTATAGATGCGTATTAATTGCGGCGCGGGTTATCGGGCCGGCGGTCGTCGCGGTTCGGAACCCCGTCGCCGTCGCGGTCGTGGCGGTTGCCATTGTCGCGGTCATAGCGGTTAGGGATGCCGTCGCGGTCGCGGTCGCCGTTCGGGCCGCGTGGCGACCAGCGGCCTTGCTCCATCTGCCAGCGGCCATCGCGCTGGTTCCAGGCGGGTGGCGCATACACATAGCCGGGGCGCTCGGCGATCCATACGCCTGGCGTCCACGCGTAGCGCTGGCCGCGCCATTCCCAGTGGCCGGGCGCCCAGGTGTAGCCATGGCGGGCGCGCGGGATGGCTTCGCGGCGCGGTGGCGGAGGGGCGATGCGGATCTCGTCATAGCGCACGGGCTGCACTTGCGCGGCGACCCAGCCGCCACGGTCCAGGCGCCAGCGGTTGTTCTCTTGTATCCAGGCGGCGCGGCGGTACTGGTTGCCGCCCCGTTCGCGCAGCCATTCGCCGTTGGTCCAGACATGGCGCTGGCCATCCCAGTTCCAGTAGCCGGGCGCCCAGACATAGCCGGCACGCGGTACCGGGGCGCTTTCAAACCGTGGCGGAGGCGGGGCGTCGCCGATGACAATGCTGACGCCGAGCTGATTCTGTGCCATCGCTTGCGCAGGCAGGAAGGCCGCGGTGCTGATGGCAAGCATGGCTGCCGCGTAGAGTGTGATGGGTTTCATGATGTGCTCCATTTCGGTGATTGCGTGAAATGGACTATAGGCGCTTGCTGGCGGTTTTTCGCCTTTGATTCAACTTATTACAATTGACACAATGCTGTGTGTCCGTGTATCCGTGGCGGATACAAATGGCGGCCTGGCGCGGCGGTATTCAAGCGGGCGCCAGGCGGCGTGGTGTCAGCATCGGTGGCTCACAGGGTGCTGGCGGTGGCGTTGCCCAGCAAGGCTTGCCGCTCCTCGATCAGCGAGATTTTCTTTTCCTGTTCCGTCAGGCGCTTTGCGCTGACCACCACGACGGGGATGGCGTTCGCCTGTGCCACATCGGCTGTCCTGGCTGCCGATGGCTGGTTGAAGCTGGCATAGCTGGCGCCGCAGGCAATGGCGACGGCGACGGTAAAAATGGCTTCCATGTTTTTCAGGGTTTTCATGATCGTTCCTTTCGGGTGGCGGGTGGGTATGCATGCACTGTAGCCAGGCGCGGGCCGGCGCGCCATGCACATGCGACCAGCCGTGGTTTTGGCGGGATGGCCTGCAAAAAAACGGCGCTGAAATGCCTGCGCACGGCGTTGGCGGGCGACGGCTTGAATTGAGGCCTAATTAGCCCTGTATCCGCGGATATGAATGCAATTGCCCTATGGCATTATCTGATGCTGCGCACTGCCATGCCCATGCCGTGTGCGGCGAGTAAGGCCCGGCTATCCTGCTAGAATCGGCATGGCAGCCGTGTTGCGCACACCATTATTCTCATCAGGAGTCACACATGTTCCAATTGTTTGGTTTTGGCGGCGCCCGCTGCCCGCGCTGCGAGCACAAGAACGGCGCCGCCGCCGGCTATTGCGCGCAGTGCGGCTTGTCGCTGGGGGCCCCCGACAGCGATGCGGTGCTGCATGCCAATCAATGGCATCTTGCTGACGGGCAACTGGCCCTGTTCTTCGGCGTGCGCGAACTGTCCTCGCTGTTCGGCAGCGCCGCGCGGCGCCTGCAGGTGCCGGCCGAGTCGCGCGCCTGGATCGTGCAATCGGACGCTTTCACCTTGATACCGGCTGGCGACTACGACAGCGCCGCCTTCTTTGCGCGCCTGCCCGCGCTGCTGCCGGCGCGTCCGGCCGAAGTGCTGATCGCGCGCGCCGACGCCGTCAGCCTGGAATTCGACCTGCCGGCCCTGGCCAGCACGGAGCTGCTGAACGTGGCCGCATCGCTGCGCGTGGACATCGCGCTGGGCCAGCCCGATGCGTTCGCGCGCCAGTTCATGCGCGCGCCGGGCGCCGTCACGCGCGCCCATTTGCACGCCTTGCTGCTGCCATCCGTGCGCCAGATTGCGCTGGAATTCATCGGCAGCCGCGCGCTGCGCGAGATGGACGCGAATGCCGACTTGCGGCCCGAATTGAACGAACGCCTGCAATCGGCCCTGACGCAGCGCCTGGCGCCCAGCGGCCTGGCCGTGGCCCGCGTGGAAACGCTCAGCCTGCGGCACGACAAGCGCGCAGGCGACGGCGATGCGGCCATCGGCACCCTGTGGCTGGGCGGCTTGCCGGCGCAGGAACTGGAGCAGCACAGCCTGGAACGCATGAAGCAGCTCGACCAGCTGTATGACGAGGAAGAGTGGCAGCGCATCCGCCGCGAGGAACTGGCGGCGCGCCACGCGCACCGCCGCGCCGAACTGCGGCAGGATGCGATGCTGGAAAAGGCGGAGCTGAACCACCAGGAAGCGGAGCGCCTGCAAGCGCTGCGCGGGCGCCAGATCGACCTGTACGGCCGCATCCTGGAAGCGAAATCGCGGCGCCAGGCGCTCGACCATGGCGCCGCGCTGGCGCTGGGCGAGCTGGAACAGGAGCTGGCGCAAAAGGGCGCGCAGCGCGCCGATGAAGCGGCCAACTGGGAACACGTGCGGGCGCTGGCCGCCATCAAGATGCGCAGCGAGCTGGAACTGTCGCAGCTGCACGGTCGCGAACAGATCCAGCTGGCGCAGCAGCGCTTTACGCATCAGGTCCATTTGCAATCGATCGCGCAGCAGGTGGAAAGCGCGCTGCTGATCGACGACGAGACGGGCCGCCGCACCCAGCTGGCGCGCCTGCGCCAGGCGGAAGCGGACGCGGCCCAGCGCGAGGCGCAGCTGGAGGCGGAGCAGCACCAGGCCGCCTGGCAGGGGCTGATGCTGGCGAATGCGGCGCGCAAGCGCGAGGCCGAGCGCGTGCAGGAGTGGGAAGACCAGATGCAGCTGGCGCGCCAGCGCGAATTGCTGCGCGCCGAGGCGCACAAGGATGAAGCGGCCCAGGTGCAGGCGGCGGAAATCGCGGAAAAGGTGGCGGCGCTGCGGCGCGGCGGCGCGCGCGAAGACGCCGTCGCGCAGCAGGAAAAACTGCTGCGCACCATCGAGGCCGACGGCGTGCACGCGCGCCAGTTGCAGCAGCAAACGCAGCTGGCGCAGCTCGACGCGCTGGCCATCGAGGAGCAGCGCCAGCAACTGCGCCAGCTGGAACAGGAAGCGCAATGGCAGCGCGACTTGCTGGCCATGGCGCAGCAGCGCGAAAGCGATTACGCGCGCTGGAAAGGTGAATATGAAGCCCTGCTGGCGCAGCAGGCGCATGCGGCCGAACTGGCGCGCATCGATATCGATCGCATCGAGAAAATCGGCTCGCTGAGCGACACGGGCAAGGTGGCCATGGCCGCCGGGCAGAATGCGGCCGTGCTGGCGCAAGTGCTGAAAACGCAGCTGCAGGCGGGCATGAGCGCCGAGCAAATCCACGCGCTGGCGGCGCTGGCGGCGGCCGAGAACAGCGTCGCGCCGCTGGACGCCATGCGCATGGCGCAGGACAGCGTGGCGCAGGAGCGCAACTACCTGGAAGGCCAGGCGGAACGCGAACGGCGCCAGCAGCTCGACCTGATCAACCTGCAGAATGCGGCGCACGCGCATGGCCTGTCGGCGCAGGCGCAGCTGGGCGTGGCCGTGGCGCAGGCGCTGCAGCCGGGCGCCGCTGCAGCCGCGCCGGCCCGCTGCAAGAACGGTCACGCGCAGCGCGCGGGCCATCCGGAAGATAAATTCTGCGCCGCCTGCGGCGTCGCCTTGCAGCCTTGATGGAAGCGTTTTACCCCAGATGATGCAAAAAGCACGAGACAAACTGCGGGAACTGCGCGCCCTTCACGACGACGGGCTGCTCAGCGAGCAGGAATTTGAACGCCGCAAGAACGCCATCCTCGACGCCGAGTACGCGCCGCCCGGCGCCGCGCCTGTGCCGGCGCCGCTGCCCGTACGTCAGGGCACGGAGCTGGGCTTCATGACAGGCCAGGAAATCGGCCCGCAAAACCGCCGCTACCGGCTTGAACGGCTGATCGGCACGGGCGGCATGGGGCAGGTGTGGCAAGCGACCGACCTGGCCACGCACGCGGAGCTGGGCAGCAGCGAAATGGTGGCGCTGAAGATCTTGCCGCCGCAGCTGACGCAAAGCGCCACGCACGCCAAGCTGCTGATCGAGGAGGCGACGCAGGCGAGGAAGCTCGCGCATGAAAACATCGTGCGCGTCTACGAGTGGGCGCAGGACCCGGCCACGGCCAGCTATTTCATCATCATGGAATGCCTCGATGGCGAAGACCTCGAGCACTATCTGGCGCGCGAGGGCGCGCTGCCCCTGTCCACGGTGCAGGAACTGCTGCAGCCGGTGGCCGAAGCCCTGTCGTATGCGTGGGAAAAGCACAAGCTCGTGCACCGCGACATCAAGCCGGGCAATGTCTTCCTGACGGCCAAGGGCGACGTCAAGCTGCTCGATTACGGCATCGCTTCGCGCGTGCGCAATGCGGACAGCAGCCTGGCGTTGGACATGCCGAATGCGGGCACGCATGGCTACCGGGCGCCCGAGGCCGGCGTCAACCAGCGCCAGCCCAGCCCGCGCCTGGACGTGTACGCCGTGGCCGTGATGATCTATCAGATGCTCGAAGGGCGCATGCCGTTCGACGACGCGCGCAGCGCCAGCCATTTGCCGTCCGCGCCGCAAGCGCTCAATGCGCAGCAGTGGCAAGTGCTGCAGAACGGTTTTTCGCTGACGCCGGAACTGCGGCCCCAATCCGTGCAAGCCTTGCTGGAAAACCTGGAGCGCGCGGCCGGGCCGTCGCCTGAAGAACTGGCGGAACAGGCGCGCCAGCAGCAGGCGCGCGCGGCGCAGCAACAAAAGGAAGCGGCGCTGGCGGCCGAACAGGCCCGCGAGGCGGCGGTCAAGGAGGCGCGGGCGCGCCAGGAAGAACTGGACCAGCGCCGCAAGGCCGAGATCCAGGCGGCCGCGCTGGAAAAGCAGCGGCAAGACAAACTGCGCCGGGAACAGGAGGCGCAGCGGCATTTCGAAGCGGAAGAGGCGCGCAAGCTGCGCAAGGAAGCGCTGCGCGGCCAGCTGCGCGCGCGCCGCGAAGCCGATGCGGCCACCGCCTTGCAGGAACACCAGGAATTGCAGCGCAAGGCCATCGTCGCCAAGGCGGAAGCGGCCTACCGCGCCGAGCAGGAACGCGCGCGCAAGGAGCAGGCCAGCCGCGCCGCCGCAGCAGCAGCCGTCCCTGCGCCGGCATCCGCGGCGGCGCCGGAACCGGAGCACGTGGAACCGGTGCCCAATGCGGAAGGCGTCTTGCGCGACGATTTTCTCGATGGTTCGGGCCAGGGGCCGGAACTGGTGCTCATTCCCAGCGGCCGCTTCCAGATGGGCGCGCACGAGACGGAACACAAGGCCGCCATCCAGGCCGGCTCGCAGCAGACGTGGCTGGAACGTGAAACGCCGCAGCACTGGGTCGGCATCGAGCGCCCGTTCGCGCTGGCGCGCCACCCCGTCAGCGTGGGCGAATGGCGCGCCTTCGTCAAGGCGACCGGCTGGGCGGGCGGCTCGGAAACGGACTGGGACAATCCCGGCTTCGTGCAGAACGACCAGCACCCGGTGGTGGGCGTGAGCTGGAATGACGCGCAGCTGTACCTGGCGTGGATGAGCGAGCGCACGGGCCGCCACTACCGTCTGCCCAGCGAAGCGGAATGGGAATACGCATGCCGCGCCGGCACGCGCACGGCCTTCAACGTGGGCGACACGATCAGCACCGAGCAAGCCAACTACGACGGCCTGTACGTCTACAACGGCGGCCCGCGCGGCGTGTACCGGGGCGGCACCACGCCGCTGGGCACTTTCGCGCCGAATTCCTGGGGCCTGTTCGACATGCATGGCAATGTGTGGGAATGGGTGCAGGACGTCGTGCACGACAATTACGAAGGCGCACCCGTCGATGGCAGCGCCTGGGAAGAGGGCAGCGACAGCGGCCGGCGCATCCTGCGCGGCGGCTCCTGGCTGTACCACCCGCGCTACCTGCGCTCGGCCCTGCGCAACGGCTTTTCCACCGTGCTGTCGAACGATATCGTGGGCTTCCGCGTGGCGCGCACGCTCGACTAATCCATTGTCATATTGGCCATCTTGACGGATACTTCATGCACCTTAACCGTGCTGGAGTGTCCGTGTTCAAACGCCGCCTGCTGTCCCTCATGTTCGCCTGCCTGCCCATCTCCGTCCTGGCCGGCGATTTGCCTTCCTATCCCTTTATTCACGCGACGGGCACGGCCTACAGCTTCGTCACGCCGGACCTGGGCGAGATCGACTTCGATGTCAGCGCCTTCGACCCGGCGCCTGACGTGGCCACCGCGCTGGTGAAGACGCGCATCACGGAAATCAAGGCGCTGCTGGTGGAGCAGGGTTTGCCGGAAGCGGCGGCCGGCATCGAGGTGCGCGACGTGCGCAAGGAAATCCGCAAGGGCGCGGAGCAGGACCCGGCCAATCCGCAGTACCAGATCAAGGCCAGCGTGCATATCAACGTGGCCGATTTGTCGAAGTGGCCCGCCGTCATGGGCCCGCTGCTGGCCATGCCCAACCTCGATGCGTTTGCCGTCACCTTCGGCGCCACGCAGCGCATCCGCCTGGAAGAGGAGCTGGTGGGCGAGGCCGTCAAGGATGCGCAGCGCAAGGCCGACGCCATGGCGCGCGGCTTGGGCAAGCGCGTGGGCGCAGTGGCCGGCATCTCGTCGGACCAGCTGAAAAACCTGGGCAATGCGGTGGGCCTGGTGCCGTCCGACCGCTACCAGCGCGCCAACAGCCGCCAGCGGCAAAATCCCGACGACATGCTGATGGTCACCGTCCTCAAGATGGGACAGACGGTCGATGCCGTGTTCCGTATCAAATGACCAGTTAGCCGGGCGGCGGGCTGCGCCAAGCGGCCAAACGGTGTAAATTGTGGCTTTCCAAACGCACCAAGGAACGCCATGACCATCAAAGCCATCCGCGACCAGTCGCAACCCATGCGCCACATCGTGCACGTGCGCGATCACATCATCTCCGCCGACGCCTCGGTGGAGGAGGGCGGCGGCGACGCCGGTCCTTCGCCGCACGACCTGTACGACGCGGCCCTGTCGGCCTGCAAGGCGCTCACCGTCGTCTGGTACGCCCGGCACAAGGGCATCCCGCTGGAACACGTGGAAGTGTCGACCGAGCGCGATGCCAGCGAAGAGCGCAAGGGCGTGTACCGCCTGGCCGCCACCCTGCACCTGACGGGCGAGCTGACGGATGCGCAGCGCCAGGAATTGCTGGCAGTGGCCGGCAAATGCCCTATCCACAAGCTGATGACGGCCGTCACCACGGAAATCACGACGGTGCTGGCATGAGCGCGGCCATCCTGAAAAGCCACGAAAAGGACCTGGGCGGCGGCTTCGTCGTGCGGCGCTTGCTGCCTTCCGCTGCAAAACAGGCCGTCGGCCCCTTCATCTTCTTCGACCATTTCGGCCCCATCGACGTGGCGCCCGACGCCAACCACGACGTGCGCCCCCATCCGCACATCGGCCTGGCCACCGTCACCTATCTGTTCGAGGGAGCGATCGACCACCGCGACAGCATCGGCTCGTACCAGCGCATCGAACCGGGCGCCATCAACTGGATGACGGCCGGGCGCGGCATCGTGCATTCGGAACGCACGCCGCACGACCTGGCCGGCCAGCCGCACCGCACGCACGGCTTGCAGCTGTGGGCCGCGCTGCCCAAGGCGCACGAGGAAGACGAACCGAGTTTCACGCACACGCCGCAAGCCGACATTCCCGTCGTGCCGCTCGATGGCGCCGTGGTGAAGGTCTTGATCGGCACAGCCTTTGGTCAGACCTCGCCCGTGCGCACGTATATGCAGACGGTGTACCTGGACGTGGCGCTGCAGGCGGGGCGCGAGTTGCGCCTGGAAGGCTTGCCGCCGGAAGCGGCGATCTATCCGATCAGCGGGGACGTGCTGGTCGATGGCGTGGTGCTCGTGCCGCACACCATGGCCTTGCTGGAAGCAGGCACGGTGCCTGTTGTAACGGCAGGCAGCGGCCCGGTGCAGTTTGTCGTCATCGGCGGCGAACCGCTGGACGGCCACCGCTTCCTGTTCTGGAACTTCGTCTCGTCAAGCAAGGAGCGATTGTCGCAAGCGGCCGACGACTGGACCGCCCAGCGCATGGGGAGCGTGCCGGGCGAGACGGAATTCATCCCGCTGCCGAAGGCGCCATTGCGTCCTCCGGCATAAGCTGGATTAGAACCGCGCGCGCAAGGTCAGTTGCGCCTTGCGCGGCTCGCCATAGAAATTGCCCCAGGCCGGCGCACCCACCGTCTGGTAGTAGCGCTTGTCGAGCAAGTTCGTCACGGACAGCGACGCCGTCCAGTTGCGGTCGATCTGGTAGGCGCCGCGCGCGCTCCACAAGGCATACGCGCCTTGCGCCACCGTGATGTTCTGCGTCACGCGCGAACTTTCCGTCTGGAAGTTCACGCCGCCGCCCACGCTCCACTTTTGCAGGGCGCCGGGCAGGCGGTAGTCGCTCCACGCGCGCAGCATGTGGCGCGGCGAGTAGGTGCTGGCGAACATCACGCCCGCATTCGACGTCTGCTCCAGATATTTAAAATTGTTCAGTGTGTAGCCGGCGAACAGCTGCCAGCCCGGCGCCACTTCGCCGCTGATTTCCGCATCGACGCCTTCGCTGCGAACCTTGCCCGCCGAGAAATAGCATTCCGTGCCGCTGGAGCAGGTATTGACCAGGTCGAGTTCGGCGCGGTTGCGCTGCTCGATGCGGAACAGCGCCAGCGAGGTGTTCACCTTGCCGTCGAAGAGTTCACCTTTCACGCCCACTTCCAGGTTGCGGCCCTTGAGCGGGTCGAGCAGGGCGCCTTCGGCCGTGCGCTGGTTTTGCGGCTGGAAGATGTCGGAAACGCTGGCGTAGCCGTTCCAGCGCTTGTCGAATGCGTAAATGACGCCGCCATACGGCGTGACGACGCCGTTTTCGCGGTAGGGATCGATGTACACCTCGCCCGTGTCACGGTACACGCTGCTCCATTTGTAGTTCGATACGCGCGCGCCCGCCACCACGGTGAGCGGATCGCTGACGCTGAAGCGGGCCACCCCATAGGCGCCCGTCTGCGTCATTTTCGTCACGCTGGGATCGCCCCGGTAGCTGTTCTCGCGGAACCAGGCGTCGCTCGGTTCGGCCACGCCGTGATTTGGGCGCAGCGGGTTGTTCGGCTGCTGCAGCAAGGCCAGGCTGAAATCGCTGTCGCTTTCCAGGCGGTTCGTGTTGATGCCGGCGCTGAAGCCGTGGCGGCGGCCGAAGGCGTTGAATTTGCCGTCGAGCGACAGGTCGAGGCCCTTGTTGGTGCTGCCGTAGTCGAACACGCCGCCATACATCATCATGCCGGCCATGGTGGCGGGATTGATCGCGCCCTGACTGAACATGTATTTCACGTCATGCCGCTCGCGCGTGTAGTTGGCGCTGGCCTTGAACAGCCAATCGGCGTCGAAGCGGTGCTCGAATTCGGCGAAGACGGCCGTCTGCTTGCTGTTCCAGCGGTTCCAGTCGGCGCCGAGGAAGGTTTCGCGCGGCAGCTTCGGATCACTGCCATCGCGGTAGCGGGCCATGCCGGAAAAGAAGGGCGTCGAATGCAGCTTTTCGTAGCTGGCGCCCGTCGTCAGCTTGCTGCCCGGCGTCAGGTCGAATTCCAGCACGCCATACAGCACGTCGGTGCGGCTGTCGGCCACGTCATAGAAATAATCGCGCTGCTCGTGCGCGGCGACGGCGCGGCCGCGGATGCTGCCCGACTCGTTCAGCGGACCGGTGACGTCGACTTCGCCGCGCACGTCGTTCCAGCGGCCGGCGCTCAGCGCCAACTGTACCTGCTTTTCCGCCAGCGGGCGCTTGCGCACCATGTTGATGGCGGCGCCCGGCGAACCCGTGCCCTGCAGCAGGCCCGTGGCGCCGCGCACGATTTCCACCCGATCCAGCACGGCCGTATTGCTGGTAAAGCTGTTCGCCTGCGGGTAGTACATGGCGCGGTTCACGCCGTCGAACTGGTAAGTGTCGACCATGAAGCCGCGCGAATACACATAACGCCCGCCCATGGGGCTGTCGTACATGGTGATGCCGGTGGTATTGGCCAGCACGGCGTCGATGGTGTTGAGGTTCTGGTCGTCCATTTTCTGGCGCGTGACGACGCTGACGGATAGCGGAATCTCGCGCAGGGTTTGCACGCCCTTGCCGACGGTGACGGCGCGCGCCGCATACGAGTTGCTGTGCTCACTGACGGGGTCGCGCTCCATGCTGGCGCTGACCGTCACGGGCGCCATGGTCTTTTCCACGCCGGCCGCCGCTGCGGACGATGGCGCCGCCTGGCGCAGCACGTAGGCGCCGTTCGGCAGTTGCACGGCTTCCAGGCCGCTGCCGGCCAGCACCTGGGCAAAGCCCTGGGCTACGCCAAAGCTGCCGCGCACGCCGGGCGAGCGCAGGCCGCGCGTCTGTGCCGGGTCGGTCGACAGGCTGACGCCGGCGGCGACGGCAAAGTCATTCAAGGCGGTGGCCAGCGGACCGGCCGGTATGGCGTAGGCTTGCGGGGCAGTGGCGGCCTGGCCTTGCGCCAGCGCGGGTGCGGCGACAAAGGCGGCGGGGGCGGCGCAAGCCATGGCGATGACGGCCAGGCGGATGGCGCGCGCGGCGGGATGGAGGACGGGGGTGGTCAGCTGCATGCTCGGTCTTTCTGCTCTAAGGGATAAGAATTGGCGTATGAATCGGCTACGTGATTGGCTACTTAATTGACTACTTAACTAGGAAGCCGAAGCAGCGCAGCGAAACACCAACCCCTGGCGCAAAAAAACTGAAAATAATTATGCAGGCCGGGCCGACACCGTGGCCCAGTAGCGCGTGAAGTACGTCACTTGCAGCCCGTGCGAGGCGCACAGGCTTTCCAGCACGGCGTCGATATCGTCGAGCCGGTAAGTGCCCGTGACGGGGCGCCGCGCCACGCCGGCGTCGCACACGAGGCGCCCGCGCCGGTAGCGCGCCAGTTCCGTGACCAGTTTTTGCAGGGGCCAGTCGGTGGCCACCAGCATGCCGCGCAGCCAGCTGTCCTGGTGCGCCGGCATGGCCAGCACGTCATCCGCGCCAGTGTCGCTGAAACGCAGCTGCTGTCCCGCTTCCAGGCGGCGCACGGCGTCCGGGCGCGCAGCGCAGCGCACTTCCACCGCGTGTTCGAAGACGCTGACCGTGCTGCCGTCGGCATCGCAGCGCACGCCGAAGCGCGTACCCAGCGTGCGGATCACGCCGTGCGGCGTGTCGACGAGGAAGGGGCGGGCATCGGACGCCGTCGTGATCATGATTTCGCCATGGTGCAGGCGGATGCGGCGGTGCGTGGCGCCGTAAGCGACATCCACGGCGCTATCCGTATTCATTTCCATGCGCCCGCCATCGGCCAGGGTTACGTGGCGGCGCTGGCCCGGCGCCGTGCGCAAGGACGCCGTCAGGGCTTGCCATGCGGCGGATTGCAGGCCCGCCTGGCCCAGCGCGATGCCGCCGCCGGCCGCCATCAGCATGGCCAGCACCTTCGCGGCGGCGCGCCGGCGCTGCTGCGCCGCCTGCAGGGCAGGCATCGCCAGCGCTGCCGGTATCGCGCCCAGCTGGCCGTCCATGCGTTGCAGCAGGTCCCAGGCCCGTTCATGTTCGGCGCTGGCGTCGCGCCATGCCTGCAGGACGGCCGGATCGGCGCTGCCGCACTGGAGTTCCACGTGCCAGTGGGCGGCGGCGGCCAGGATGCTGCGGGCGATAGGATTGGACGACGATGTGCCGAACATCATGCGGCCGCCAGCATCAGGCATTCCGTGTAGGCGCGCACCAGGTGTTTTTTCACGGTGGGCAAGGATACGCCCAGGCGCCGGCTGATCTCCACATAGCTGAGCTCTTCGATCTGCGCCAGCAGGAAGATGGCGCGCGTGCGTGCGCCCAGGCGGTCGAGCAGGCGATCGATGGCCAGCAGGGTTTCGATGATGATGGCATGCGTTTCGGCGCAGATTGACGCCGGTTCGGCTTGCTGCGCCAGCGCTTCCAGGTAGGCGTGTTCCAGCGCCTGGCGGCGGTAGCGGTCGATCAGCAAGCCGCGCGCGATCGTCGCCAGGTAGCCGCGCGGTTCGCGCAGGGGCGCCAGCGGCGTCACCTCGCGCTTGCCCAGCAGGCGCAGGAACGTGTCCTGTGCCAGGTCGGCCGCCTCGGCGCGGTTGCCCAGCTTGCCGCGCAGCCAGCCATACAGCCAGCCGTGATGCTCGCTGTACAGGGTGCTCAGGTGATTGGCATGGGTGGGACTGACGGTAATCACTGCGTTCTCCAGGCAAGGGAAGAGCTGGGCTGACGGAACGCGGGGGTGCCGGCTGGCTGGGCTGTTTGAGAATGATACTCATTATCACATTGCCATGCGGCCCCCGTCAATCGGCGTCAGCCACCGAGGCGCCAGCGCTCCTGCCACTGTTGCAGATCCGCCCAGGCTTGCTGCAGGGCAGTGGCGGACCAGTGCAGCAGGCTGTCCAGCGCCAGCACGCTTCGCTGCCAGTGGATGCCGTCAAAAAACACGTGGTCGGCCACGATGGTGGCGGCCAGCCAGGCGGCGATGATGACAATGATGTCGTGGCGCCCGCTTTTCCACCAGCGCAGCGAGTGGCGGCGGAAAATCCACGGTACGCCCAGCGGATTGGGCCAGTCCGCCAGAAGATGCATGATGCCGCCGGCCGCAAAGCCGAACAGGGGCGGTGCCCACAGGTGGTGCGGCAATTGCAGATACGTGTAGACAAGCAGGGCGATCCAGGCCAGGCCCCAGTGCGTCCATGTGCGGTGCGTGATCCACAATTTGTGCGTGCGCGCCCACCAGGCCACTTCCAGCCAGTCCGGCGCCGTGCCGCCCAGCGCGCCCATGACAAAGGCGAGCAGGCTCAGCACTTGGTAGGGACCACCGGCGCCAGCGTGCGCGACCAGGGCCGCGGCGATCACGCCGGCAGCCCAACCGGTCGCATGATGCGCTTTGTTGGAAGCCATAGAAAATGTAAAACGCCATGCGTGGCGTTGTGTGAAATGCAGGGGATATTAACTGGATGAATATACAGTATGCAAGGGCGTGGAGGGGTGCTATTTGCAGAATATCTGCTGATAATTTGTTAAATTGTGTGTCGGGATAGCTTGGCCAGCGGACTCTGCAATGCATGCCGTCCGGTCAATTGTGTTATGCGGCTGATAATGTAATTGGCGCAGGGCGCGCTATGCTGAAAGCAGTTTGACGTTTTGAGGAGGTGTCGCCATGAAAATCCCGCGCGAATTGCAGATTCCCGCCCTCGTGTTTTCGCTGGAAGCGGTGTTCATTATTGGCTTGTCGCTGATTTTCCTGGTGCTGGTACCGCGCTAGCGGTCAGGTGTCAGGAGGTGCTGTATCAGGCAGTTTGCATGGTTGTGCTGTCGCATAGCGCCGCGCCTTCGGTGCGGATGATCCAGCATTCCGGATACGGTTCGCTGGCGAAGCGGTTGTGCCGCGCGAAGCCGCTGAGCTTGTCGAGCGCGGTGGCGGGGGCCAGTGCCGTTTCCTTGCCGCTGGCCGTGTCCACGTGCCAGAAACCGCCGTTGCGGTGGAAGAGTACGGGAAGGCAGCTGGCTTGCGGCGTGGCAAGGTGGCTTGCCGGCGTGGGCTGGGTGTCGGGCAGCAGCAGGTAAAAACACTCGGCACGGGCGCCGTGGTCGATGCGGTGCAGGATCACGCCGTGCGCGAGCAGGGCCGTGACGCTGAGCACGACGATGCCCTTGATGCTGGCAGACAATTCGATGCGCATGCCCAGGCGCAAGGGTACGGGCTTGTGCTTGCCTGGCCACACGCCGTCGAGCAGCAGGCCATAGCGCGACACGTCCTCGATTTCAAAACCTTGCTGGCTGCGCCGGATGATGGCGTGGCGGCCCGACAGGCGGCGCGTCAAGCCATTGTTGTCCTGGCCGTCGGGGCTGAAATGGCTGAGCAAGACATCGGCTTCCGGGTCCACCAGTTCGAAGCGGCCCAGCATGCATTCTTCCAGCGCGAACAGGCGGATCTGGCGCTGTTCGCCCGCTTCCGGCGCCGCATTGACGAGACAGGCGGCCTGGCTTGGGTGCGGATGGCAGTGGCTGGCGGCGGGCAGGTCGACTTCGATCAACTCCTCGTCCCAGGCAATCGTGGTAAATCCCATGTCGATCTTGCCTTGCGGCGCAGACAGATCCACGTGGGCGATGCCGGCATTGCGCGCCGTCACGTCGAGGTTGCAGCCGTCGCCGCCCGTCACGCGGGCGATCGAAGCGTCGTCGGCCATCACGCGCACGTTCTTGTGCGTGCTGAGGAAGATCTGGTGGATTTCCGTCAGGGTGGCGTCGCGGCGCGGCACGAGGATGACAAACGTGCACACCCATTTCTGCGCCACGGCGCCATCGACATGGCTGTGCACTTCCACTTCGATCTGGTATTGCCCGTGTTCCTTGTTGCGCGAGGAAAACTCGACAAACACGGGACGCCAGTCGCCGCGCGTGGTGCGCACGAAATCATGCTGCACGTGCCCGCGGGGGATCAGGTCCGAGCGCAGGCGCAAGGTCAGCTGCGGCGCGCAGGCGGCGCTCATGCCGCGCAACTCCATCTTCAGGGTTTGCCGTCCGCCTGCCGCGCGCGGATCGAAGCCGCTGATGTGCAGGTGGGCTTGCACGGGCTGGTAAGCGGGCGGCACCGTTGGCGGCGCAACGGGCGCTGGCGTGAAGGCCGGGGTGGCGGCGGAGGCGGGTACAGAGCGGCTTACCGTTTGAATGGCGGCATCGCGAATAACGGCATCGCGAATAACGGCATCACGAATAACAGCATCGCGCATATCAGAATCATGTGCAGGGGCGTGCGAAAGCGCCGTTGCCGATGGCTCGGAACGGGCGCTGCGCAGTGCGGTCAACAGGTCGTAGCTGCTGGAGGCAGTCGTTGCTTGCGGGTGGTTGCCCGCGCAGACTGTTTCCCCAGGCAAGACCCAGAACGTACAGTGCGGGTGCTCCGGGTTGCTGCATTTTTTCATGACATTCTGACTCGAATCGAGCGGGGACATTCTGCCCTCTGTTATACATGAGAGCTTACGCGCTTTTGCGCCTGCTTGGCAACTTTCGCGACACCGGAATGCGCTCTTTTTACCCAAATTCATGCCCCTGGTCACACCTTGTCATGCCTGCCATGGAAACCATTGCTCAAAAGAACATTTTATATCTTTCTGGATATGTTATTTTGATATCGGTATGCGGCTGCGTTCAGCCGCGCCGTTTGCTGACGATGACTTCCAGGTATTCGCCCGGCACCACCAGCGAGTGGGCATGGTTCGATTTATACCGGCCGTCGTGAGCGTGGCGGGGTTTTGCATTATGCTGGCGCAACTGTTATCCCCCACATGCCGCCTGACTCCGAAAGATGACCATGCCCGTGCAACGTCCGCTCCAGCTTGCCATTGCCTATGGCGCCACCTTGTGTGTATTCCTGGCCATCGATGCCCTGTGGCTGGCCGTGCTGATGAAACCGATGTACGCCGCGGCGCTGGGGCCGTTGCTGGCGGACACGCCACGCTGGGCGCCGGCCGTGCTGTTTTACCTGCTGTACGTGGCGGGGCTGGTGGTGTTCGCCATCTTGCCCGGCTTGCGGGCGCGCTGCGGGCGCACGGCGGCGGCGCTGGGTGCGCTGCTCGGGCTGCTCGCCTATGGCACTTATGATTTGAGTAACTATGCGACCTTGCGCGACTGGCCGCTGGCCTTGACGGCGATCGACATGGCCTGGGGCGCCGTGCTGTCGGCCATGTCGGCAACGGCCGGCTACCTGGCCGCTAGCCGCCTGGGACGGTGAACTCCGCATCGAAGCGCAGCGCCAGCATGGTAATGTTGTCGCTATGTAAGCCTTTTGGCGGCTGGTAGAGGAAGTCGTCGAACACGGCGCTGACGGCCTGCGCCGCAGTCTTGCTGGCGCACAGGGCGGGCCAGCGGGCCGTGAGGGCGAGCGGATCGTCGCACGCCCAGAAGCCGTCGCTGGCCAGCAGATAGTGGGCGCCGGGCCGCACGCGCAGCACGCGGCGGTCGCCCAGGTGTGCGAGGAAGGGCGGCAAGTTGGCCGCATCGAGGCCGCGCAGGGGCTTGTCGAGCTGCAAGCTGTCGCTGATGGCGTTGCCTAAAATAAAGGCCTGCGAGATTTGCGGATGATGTTCGCCATGCACGGCGGCCCGCCAGCGCGTCTCGTCGAGCGCGCCGCGCATGGCGTACACGGTGGCCGGCACGTGGTCGACGGTGAGGATGCTGGCCACCCCGTCGGCAATTTCATACAGGCGCGAATCGCCCACGTGATACAGCAGCGGCGCTTCGCCGGGCGGCACTTCCAGCAAGGTCAGGGTGGTGCCGGGCGGTCGCGCCTGGGCTGGCTCGGCCCCCGCGAAACTGTCTTGCAAGCGCGTGTGCAACTGGTCGAGCCTGGCTGCCAGGCTGGCCGTGTCGAGGCAGGCGGGCATGGCCAGCAAGCCTTGCACGGCCGCTTCCGCCGCTTCGCGTCCATGGCCGTGGCCGCCCATGCCGTCGAGCACGGCGGCGCGCACATGGCCGCGCGGCCAGCCAGGCACCTGGCAGTGGAATGGCGCTTGCTGCGACAGGCAGACGGCGTGGCCGCTGGCATCGATCAGCAGGAAATTGTCCTGGTTCTCGCGGCGCGGCATGGGGCCGGCGCCCACGCTGGTGCCGGCGGCGGCGTCGAGCCAGGGGCCGAAGTCGAGCCCGTCTTTGATTAAATGCATCGGTTGTTGCGGTCCAGGCGGCCAGCAATGTTGATCATAGGACACAGCTTAGCCGAAATCATGCGGGAGCGATACCTTGCCTATTTTGCAAAAAAACCTGCGGCAGCAGGCTGGCGCAGGTTTTTCATGGTGCAGTGCAGGGCGGTGCTTAACGGCGATGGCCCCATCCGTGACCGTGGCCGTGACCGTGGCCACGGTCATAGTAGTCGCGGCGGTCATAATCACGGTAGTAGCCGCGGCCCGGTTGCACGTAGACGACAGCCGGCGGGCCGTAGTAGCGCGGTGGCGGCGCGTAGTACACGGGCTGCGGCGCCGGGGCGTAGTACACCGGTTGCGGCGCAGGCGCGTAATAAGTTTCGCGGTAGCCGCCGCGATAGCCGCCACGGTCGTAATAGCGGTCATTCGTGCTGATGCTGTTGCCGACGGCCGCGCCCAGCACGCCACCGACGATCGCACCATTGCGCCCGCCGGTGCTGTTGCCAATGGCCGCTCCGACAACGGCGCCTGCAACGGTATTGAAGTCGCGGTCACCGGCAACTGCGGCCGAAGACACAGCCACTGCCGCTACCATTACCGCACCCAGGAGTTTCTTGTTCAACATGGCATTTCCTTCCATTCCGGCGAGATCACAATGATCTGCATGAAGTGGACTATATCTGCTGCCGCAAGCTTGTTCCACGTCTAATACAACTTATTACAATCCTGCCCCGGCCGTAACAAGTCAGCGCCGGCGCGCCTGCCATTCGGGGCGTAGCAAGCTGTACATTTTGGCATCGCGCATCACGCCATTGATAAAGAAGGCCTGGCGTATCAATCCCTCCTGGGTAAAGCCGTTCTTTTGCGCGATGCGCTCGGAGCCGATGTTCAGCGGGTCCATCAGCAGCTCCAGCCGGTGATACGGATAGGCACTGAACAGGTAGTCCACCACCAGACGCGTCGCTTCGCTGATGTAGCCGCGCCCGTCCCGCTGCCGGTCGAACAGGCGGTAGCCGATTTCGCGCGAGGCCGGCGTGCGGCTCTTGAAGTGCGTGATCGTGCCGATGATGTGCTGTGAGTGATCTTCGATGAGGAACAATTCGCTGTCCTCGGTGACGAAGCCCGATTGCAGGAAGTCGCGCCGCATGGCTTCGGGCGACTTGAATTGCATCGAGAAAAACTCGCCGCGCGATGGCAGGTCGTTGACGAGGGAGATATAGGTATTCAGGTCGGCGGCCTGCAAATGCCGGACGGTACAGAGGGTTCCCTTGAGCATGTCGGTTTCCGGTAGCGATCACGATCTTGATGGTAATCGACTCCGGGGGAAACAGGCAATCGATCCCGTAAAAGTTGCTGCAATGACAGAATAAATACGCTATCGTAGAAAAAGTCGCGCCTTGCCCATGGCCACGGCGTACCCGCTTCGACCTCGTTGACTGGATTTGAATACATGCATAGCATCCTGACTGGCGCGCCACTGCGCCGTTCCGCTTTATCCCTTGCCCTTGGCTGCATCGTCAGCGCCGGCGCCTTTGCCGCCGCGCCGGGCAATACGCCGCAAGCGCTGGCGCAGGTGCGCGATACGGCGCTGCAAAGCGACTGGGCCTACGCCCGCCTGGCCGACATGACGGATCTGATCGGTCCGCGCCTGTCCGGTTCCGCTGGCGCCGCCGCCGCCGTGCAGCAGGTGGCCGACACCATGCGCCAGCTGGGCGCCACCGTCTCCTTGCAGCCCGTGAAAGTGCCGCATTGGGTGCGCGGCGTGGAAACGGCGGAAATCGTCGACTATGCCGGCCGTCCGCAGGGCGTGTCGCAGCGCGTGGTGCTCACGGCCCTGGGCGGCTCGGGCGCGACGCCGGCCGCCGGCCTGACGGCGCCCGTGATCATCGTCAAGAGCCTGGAAGAACTCAAGGCGCGCGCGCCGGAAGTGAAGGGTGCCATCGTGCTGATCGATACGCCGTTCGACCAGGAGATGGCCGAGCGTGGCCTGGCGGGCGTCACCTATGGCCAGGGTTCGCGCTCGCGTTTCCTCGGGCCGAAGGCGGCGGCCGACCTGGGCGCCGCCGCCGCGCTGGTGCGCTCGGTCGGCGGCGCGAACTTCCGCATCCCGCATGCGGGCGCCACGGGCCTCGATGAGAATAAACGCATACCGGCCGCGGCCGTCACCGTGGAAGACGCCTTGCTGATCGCTCGCCTGGCCGCGCGCGGCCCCTTGAAAATGCACCTGATACTGACGCCGCAAACCCTGCCGGAAGCTGACAGCTACAATGTGATCGCCGACTGGCCGGGCACGGACAAGGCCGACGAAGTGGTGGTGGTCTCGGGCCACCTCGATTCCTGGGACCTGGCGACGGGCGCGCACGACGACGGCGCCGGCGTGGTGGCGGCCATGGGCGTGGTGGAAACCCTGAAAAAGCTCGATTACCGCCCGCGCCGCACCATCCGCGTGATCGCCTGGATGAACGAGGAAAACGGCGGGCGTGGCGGCCAGGCCTATTTCGAAGCCCACAAGCAGGCGCTCGGCAAGCAATATGCGGCCATCGAGATGGATAGCGGCGCGGGCCGCCCGTTCGGCATCAAGGCCAGCGTGGGAGCGAAGGCGGAAAAACTGTTTACGCCTTTGCTGGCCGCCCTGCAGCCGATGGGCGCGCATGCGTTCACGCGCCGCGACGCGCTGGGCACGGGCGACTTGCACCGCCTGGAAACGGGCGGCGTGCCCAGCTTCGAGCCGCTGGTCGACAGCCACAGCTACTTCCATTACCACCATACGGCGGCCGACACCCTGGACAAGGTCGACCCGGAAAACCTCAAGCGCAACGTGGCGCTGATGTCGTCGCTGGCCTGGTTCCTGGCCAATATCGACGGCGAGATCGGCCGCGCGCCGGAGCAGGGTGAATAGGCGCCAATGTCGCTACCCGACCTGAACCTGTTGATCACGCTCGACGTCCTGCTGGCCGAAGGCAGCGTCACGCGCGCGGCGCAGCGCTTGCGTTTGAGTCCATCGGCCATGAGCCGCGCCCTGGCGCGGCTGCGCGAGACGACGGGCGATCCGCTGCTGGTGCGCGCCGGGCGTGAGCTGGTGCCCACGCCGCGCGCGCTGGAGTTGCGCGAACGAGTGGGGCCCCTGTTGGGCGAGGTGCTGGCCGTGCTGGGACCGGCGCAGGCATTGGACCCGCGCCAGCTGGCGCAAACGTTCACGCTGCGTTCGAGCGACGGCTTCGTGGAAAATTTCGGTCCTGCGCTGCTCGCGCATATCGGCGCGCAGGCGCCTGGCGTGCGTCTGCGTTTCGTGCAAAAGCCCGACCGCGAAAGCGTGCAGCTGCGCGAGGGCAGCATCGACCTGGAAACGGGCGTGATCGGCAGTCTCACCAGTCCGGAAGTGCGCACCCGCAGGCTGTTCGGCGACCGTTTCGTGGGCGTCGTGCGCAGCGGCCATCCGCTGGCGCAAGGCGAGATCAGCGCCGAGCGCTATGCGGCCGGTCAGCATGTGCTGGTGGCGCGGCGCGACCAGGATACGGGGCCGATGGACGACGCGCTGGCCGTGCTGGGATTGCAGCGCACGATCGCCAGCATTGTCGGCGGCTTTACGGCGGCGTTGGCGCTGGCCGCCGGCTCCGACCTGATCGCCACCGTGCCGGAACGGCATACGGGCAATCTGCGCGCCGGCATGTTCACCTTTGCGCTGCCGCTGCGCATGCCCGAGCTGACCGTGTCGCTGATGTGGCATCCGCGCATGGATGCCGACCCCGCCCACCGCTGGCTGCGCGGCTGCGTGGTCGACGCCTGCGCGGGCCAGATCAACGGGGGTTGATGCCTCCGCGCGCATCATGCGGGCTTTCCAGCCTTGTTCATGACGCGGCCGAGCACGAAAATGGCCAGCGCGGCAAGTATCAGCACGCTGGCCACGCCAAAGGTGGCGTGCATGCCGCCTATCATGGCGGCTGGCCGGGCGCTGGCGATATCGCCGGCGCCGGCAGCGAAGACGGCGCCCATCACGGAGGCGCCCGTGACGAGCCCCAGATTGCGCGACAGATTGAGCATGCCGGAGATGACGCCGCGCTGCTCGGGAACGATATTGACCATCACGGCCGTATTGTTGGCTGCCTGGAACAGCGCGTAGCTGGCCGTGAGCAGCATGATCGGGGCGACGTAGCCAGCAATGCCCAGGCTGGCGGGCAAGAGGGCCAGCGCCAGGCTGGCGCCGGCCGCGCCGCACAGGCCCGCGCCGCCCATGCGTTGCGCGCCATAGCGGTCCACCAGCCAGCCGGATGGCACGCCGCAGAACGCCGCCACCAGCGGCCCCGCCGCCAGCACCATGCCAGTGACTGCCGCGCCCAGGCCCAGGCCGCGCGCCAGATAGAAGGGACCGACCACCAGGGTGGACATCATCACAGTCGACACCAGCATGCTGGTCGCCAGGCCGGCGCCGAGCACGGGCGCGCGCAGCATGGCCAGGCGTATCAGCGGCGCCGGCGCCTTCAGTTCGACGCGGACAAACAGGATGGCGCCCACGCAGGCAGCCAGCAGCAGCCCCACGTTGCGCGCGCCGAAATGGCCGCGGCCCAGCGTCATGGCCAGCGCATAGGCGACCAGGGTCAGCGCCAGCAGCACGGTGCCGCGGTGGTCGAACACGGGGCGTTTGGCATTGGCGCCGCGCTGGTCGGCGGGAAGGTAGCGCCAGGCCAGCAGCAGCGCCACGCCGGCCAGCGGCACGTTGACGAGGAAAATGGCTTGCCAGCCGAAGCGCGCGATCAGCAGGCCGCCCAGCGCGGGGCCCAGCGTGGTGCCGACGGCGGACATGGTGCCGAGCAGCCCCATGGCGCTGCCCGTCCTGGCCTTGGGCACGGTGCTGCCGACAAAGGCCATGGTCAGCGCCATCATGACGGAAGCGCCCAGGCCCTGCAGGGCGCGCGCGGCGACCAGCAGCCACAAGGTGGGCGCCAGCGCGCACAGGATGGAGGCGACGGCAAACAGGGCGATGCCGGCCAGCAGCAGGCGGCGCCGGCCGACCATGTCGCCGAGACGGCCCACGCTGACGATCAGGGCCGTGATGGCCAGCAGGTAGGCCAGCACGATCCATTGCACGTCCTGGAACGGTGCATGCAGAGCCCTGGCCATGTCGGGCAAGCCCGCGTTGGCGATGCTGGTGCCCAGCGCTGGCAGCAGCATGGCCAGCGACAGGCTGGCAAGCGCGCCGCGCACGGGTCGCGTGATGGCCTGCTGCTCGGGTGGTGCGGATGTTGACGGTGGTTGCATGGCGTGGCGGATCCTCGAATAGGGTCACCACATGGTACTGAGGGATATGGCATGGCGGAAGACGCCGCATGTGCATTGTGCTGTTGCGTCTGACGCCATGTGAGCTGAAAGAAACTACATCGCTAGGCTAGATCGCATTGAGCGGTATTTTGAGGTAGCGCACGCCGTTGTCTTCCGGCTCGGGCAGCTTGCCCGCGTTGATGTTGACCTGGATGGCGGGCAGGATCAGGGTCGGCATGTCGAGGGTGGCGTCGCGGCTGGTGCGCATGGCCACGAATTGTGCTTCCGTGATGCCGTCGCGCAGGTGGATGTTGCTGGCGCGCTGTTCCGCCACCGTCACTTCCCAGCGCGCCTCGCGGCCGTTGGGCGGGTAGTCGTGGCACATGAACAGCCGCGTCTGCGGCGGCAGCGACAGCAAGCGCTGCGCGGAGCGGTACAGCAGGGCAGCGGAGCCGCCGGGAAAATCGCAGCGGGCCGAGCCGACATCCGGCATGAACAGGGTGTCGCCGACAAACACGGCGTCGCCGATCTGGTACGCCAGGTCGGCCGGCGTGTGGCCGGGCACGTGCAGGGCGCGCACTTCCAGCGTGCCAATGTGAAAGACCTGGTCGGGCGCGAACAGCTGGTCGAACTGCGAGCCGTCGGCCCTGGCGCCGTCCTGGTGGTAGACGGCCGCGAACGCCTGCTGCACCGTCTGGATGGCGGCGCCGATGGCCACGTCGCCACCCAGCTGCTGCTGCAAATAGGGTGCGGCGGACAGATGGTCGGCGTGCGCGTGGGTTTCCAGTAGCCAGCGGCATTGCAAGCCGTGTTCGCGCACGAAGGCGATCACCTTGTCGGCCGAAGCGGTCGAAGTGCGGGCCGCCTTCGGGTCGTAGTCGAGTACGGAATCGATGATGGCGCAGTCGCGGCCATCGGCCTCATACACGACATAGGTGACGGTGGCGGTGGCGGGGTCGAAGAAAGCTTGGATTTGTGGGGTCATCACGGCGGCAGTGGACGGGCAGGGAATAACATTATATCGCCAGAGATCGTTCAAAAAATGTTGAAAATTAACATTTAACATGCGAAAAACAGATAAGCGAACGAGCCAGGCGCGCGACTACCGTGCGCACCCTGTGTCTTGCCGCGTGCTAACCTCATTCTTCCAAGGAGGAATTCATGAACGATATCACTGCACGCAGCGAACAGTACCGCGGTTTTACGATTTCCGTGACCCCGCAAAAGGATAACGACGACTTATGGGATTTCACCTACCGCCTGCAGCGCGAAGGCGAGCCGGACGCACAGGCGATCACGCGCAGCCGCACCCTGGGCGGCTACGCGGCGCCCGAGACGGCTTGCACGGCGGGTCTCGAAGTGGCCAGGACGGAAGTGGATAATCTGCTGCGCCCTTGAGCCAGCGTAAATCGTTTAGCCCGAAAGTGCGCCTGGCTGCGGCCGGCGCGTGAAACACGTCGCTGCCAGTCGCGCTTCATGCTACGATTTCCAGTATTGAGTCAGTCACCAAGGAGGCACCCCATGAATAGCAGTTCTAAAATTCACTATAAAGGCTGGGAAATCGTTCCCCTGGCCGTGCCCACCACCGACGGCAAATGGTCGGCCAGCTGCGACATCGAACGCGCCACGGCGGAAGGCCTGGAAGTGTTCGAAGGCTCGACCATGCAGTTCGTGCGCGACGACGAGGAGGGCGCCATTGCCGCCGCCTGCGAAGAGGCCGTGCGCCAGATCGACAATATCATCGCCAATCCGCTGGTGCGGCTGGCCTAGTTTGCCTTGGTAGTATCAATTGTATAAATCAGCCGGCGCCCGCCGGCTGTTTTTATTGCGCGTCTTGCAACCTGGGCTTCCACCGCGATGTGTACCTGTTACATGTTTCATTCAATGTTTCAAAATGAGTTTCATGAAACAATAGTGAAACATTTTTGATACCAAACGTGACATCGCTGTTCCGCTGCGCCACAGCGCACGGTGCGTGGCCTCGTGGCCGTTTGCCTGCCTTTTCACTCTGCATTCGACGGTTTCCGTCCAGACAGAAGGGGCCTGGCACGGCATTTGCAATACTGATGCTCATAGCCACTCCGTGAAACATTCGGGACCATCCGAAACCCATAAGGTGAACACATGACTCAATACTCCGCAGGTGCCGCATTCCGCAAGGCCGTCCAGGAAGAATCCCCATTGCAAGTCGTCGGCACCATCAACGCCAACCACGCCTTGCTGGCCAAGCGCGCCGGTTACAAGGCCATCTACCTGTCCGGCGGCGGTGTCGCGGCCGGCTCGCTGGGCTTGCCCGACCTGGGCATTTCCAGCCTGGACGACGTGCTGACCGACATCCGCCGCATCACCGACGTGTGCGACCTGCCGCTGCTGGTCGACGCCGACACGGGCTTCGGTGCATCCGCCTTCAACGTGGCGCGCACGGTGAAATCGATGATCAAGTTCGGCGCGGCCGGCCTGCATATCGAAGACCAGGTTGGCGCCAAGCGCTGCGGCCACCGTCCGGGCAAGGAAATCGTGAGCAAGGAAGAGATGGTCGACCGCATCAAGGCGGCCGTCGATGCGCGCACGGACCCGAACTTCGTCATCATGGCGCGCACCGATGCGCTGGCCGTCGATGGCCTGGAATCGGCACTCGAGCGCGCCATCGCCTGCGTCGAGGCGGGCGCCGACATGATCTTCCCGGAAGCCATCACGGACCTGGACATGTACGCCACCTTCGCCAAGGCCGTCAACGTGCCGATTCTGGCCAACATCACGGAATTCGGTTCCACGCCGCTGTTCACCCTGGATGAACTGCGCAGCGCCCACGTGGGCCTGGCCCTGTATCCGCTGTCCGCCTTCCGCGCCATGAACAAGGCGGCGGAAAACGTCTACCAGGCGCTGCGCCGCGACGGCACGCAAAAGAATGTGCTCGACACCATGCAGACGCGCATGGAGCTGTATGAATCGATCAATTACCACGACTTCGAGCAAAAGCTCGACGCGCTGTTCGCCGCGCAGAAAAAATAATCGCATAGAAAAAAGCGGGCCGCTCGATGGCCCGCCGCACTGGACTGACAATCATCTTCTGGAGAACACAATGACCGCACCGCAAGCCGCCACTTTCAAGCCTAAAAAATCCGTCGCCCTGTCCGGCGTCACCGCCGGCAATACGGCGCTGTGCTCGGTCGGCAAGACCGGCAACGATTTGCACTACCGCGGCTATGACATCCTGGACGTGGCCGACAGCTGCGAGTTCGAGGAAATCGCCTACCTGCTGGTGCACGGCAAGCTGCCGACGTCCGCCGAACTGAAAGGCTACAAGGCCAAACTGAAATCCTTGCGCGGCTTGCCGTCAGCCGTGAAACTGGCGCTGGAAGCGCTGCCCGCCGCCGCCCACCCGATGGACGTGATGCGCACGGGCGTGTCCGTGCTGGGCTGCACCCTGCCGGAAAAAGACGACCATAACGCGCCGGGCGCGCGCGACATCGCCGACCGCCTGATGGCGTCGTTCGGCTCCATGCTGCTGTACTGGTACCACTACAGCCATAACGGCAAGCGCATCGAAGTGGAAACGGACGACGACTCGATCGGCGGCCACTTCCTGCACCTGCTGCATGGCGAAAAACCGTCGGCGTCGTGGGAAAAAGCCATGCATACGTCGCTGATCCTGTACGCGGAACACGAATTCAATGCCTCGACCTTCACCAGCCGCGTGATCGCCGGCACGGGGTCGGACATCCACTCGGCCATCACGGGCGCCATCGGCGCGCTGCGCGGCCCGAAACACGGCGGCGCCAACGAAGTGGCGCTGGAGATCCAGAAACGCTACGACAACCCCGACGAAGCGGAAGCGGACATCCGCGAGCGCGTCGCCAACAAGGAAGTGGTGATCGGTTTCGGCCACCCCGTCTACACGATTTCCGATCCGCGCAACGTGGTCATCAAGGAAGTGGCGCGCAATCTGTCGCTGGAAGCCGGTTCCACGAAAATGTTCGACATCGCAGAGCGCCTGGAATCGGTCATGTGGGAAATCAAGAACATGTTCCCGAATCTGGACTGGTTCTCGGCTGTGTCCTACCACATGATGGGCGTGCCGACGGCGATGTTCACGCCGCTGTTCGTCATTTCGCGTACCTCGGGTTGGGCCGCCCACATCATCGAACAGCGCATCGACAACAAGATCATTCGTCCGAGCGCCAACTATGTCGGCCCGGAAGACCTGGAATTCGTGCCGATCAAGGACCGCAAATAATGAGCACTGCAATGACTACGCCGATGAATACCCTGCACCGCAAGCGCTTGCCGGGCACCCAGCTAGACTACTTCGACACGCGCGCCGCCGTCGATGCGATCCAGCCAGGCGCCTACGCCACCTTGCCCTACACCTCGCGCGTGCTGGCCGAAAACCTCGTGCGCCGCTGCGACCCGGCCACCCTGAATGCCTCGCTGAGCCAGTTCATCGAACGCCGCCGCGACCTCGATTTCCCATGGTTCCCCGCGCGCGTCGTCTGCCATGACATCCTGGGCCAGACGGCCCTGGTCGACCTGGCCGGCTTGCGCGACGCCATCGCGGCCCAGGGCGGCGACCCGGCCCTGGTCAATCCAGTTGTGCCGACGCAGCTGGTAGTGGACCATTCGCTGGCCGTCGAATGCGGCGGTTTCGATCCCGACGCCTTCGCCAAGAACCGCGCCATCGAAGACCGCCGCAACGAAGACCGTTTCGACTTCATCGACTGGACCAAGAAAGCCTTTAAAAACGTCGACGTGATCCCGCCAGGGAACGGCATCCTGCACCAGATCAACCTCGAGCGCATGTCGCCCGTGATCCAGGTGCAGGACGGCGTGGCCTATCCCGACACCCTGGTCGGCACGGATTCGCATACGCCCATGGTCGACGCGCTGGGTGTGATCGCCATCGGCGTGGGCGGCCTGGAAGCGGAAAGCGTGATGCTGGGCCGCGCTTCGTGGATGCGTTTGCCCGACATCATCGGCGTCAAGCTGACGGGTAAACCGCAGCCGGGCATCACGGCCACGGACACCGTGCTGGCGCTGACGGAATTCCTGCGCAAGCAGAAGGTCGTCTCGTCCTACCTGGAATTTTTTGGCGAAGGCGCCTCGCACCTGACACTGGGCGACCGCGCCACGATTTCCAACATGGCGCCCGAATTTGGCGCCACGGCCGCCATGTTCTACATCGACGCGCAAACCATCAAGTATCTGAAACTGACGGGCCGCGACGACGAACTGGTAAAACTGGTGGAGCTGTACGCCAAAGAGACGGGCCTGTGGGCCGACAGCCTGGTCGACGCGCAGTACGAGCGCGTGCTGAGCTTCGACCTGTCGTCCGTCGTGCGCAATATCGCCGGGCCGTCGAACCCGCACAACAGAGTGCCGACGTCGGAACTGGCCGCGCGCGGCATTTCCGGCGTGGTGGAAAACGAGCCGGGCAAGATGCCGGACGGCGCCGTCATCATCGCGGCCATTACCAGCTGCACCAATACGAACAATCCGCGCAACATGATCGCCGCCGGCCTGATCGCGCGCAATGCGAACCGCCTCGGTTTGACGCGCAAGCCATGGGTAAAATCGTCGCTGGCGCCAGGCTCGAAGACCGTGGAACTGTACCTGCAGGAGGCGGGCCTGATGCCGGAACTTGAAACATTGGGCTTTGGCGTCGTGGCGTTTGCCTGCACCTCGTGCAACGGCATGTCGGGCGCGCTCGATCCCGTGATCCAGGATGAAGTGGTGTCTCGCGACCTGTACGCCACGGCCGTCTTGTCGGGCAACCGCAACTTCGACGGCCGCATCCACCCGTACGCGAAACAGGCTTTCCTCGCCTCGCCGCCGCTGGTGGTGGCGTATGCGATCGCCGGCACCATCCGCTTCGATATCGAGAAGGATGTGCTGGGGATTGATGCGGACGGCAAGGCTATCCTGCTGAAGGATATCTGGCCGTCGGACGAGGAAATCGACGCCATCGTCGCGTCCAGCGTCAAGCCGGAGCAGTTCCGCAAGGTGTACATTCCGATGTTTGCCGCGCAGGCGGACGACGGCATCAAGGTCAGCCCCCTGTACGACTGGCGTCCGCAGACGACGTATATCCGCCGTCCACCATACTGGGAAGGCGCGCTCGCTGGCGCGCGCCCATTGAAAGGCATGCGTCCGCTGGCTGTGCTGGGTGACAACATCACGACCGACCATCTGTCGCCATCGAACGCCATCATGCTCGACAGCGCGGCAGGCGAATACCTGGCGAAAATGGGCTTGCCCGAGGAAGACTTCAATTCCTACGCCACGCACCGGGGCGACCATTTGACGGCGCAGCGCGCCACGTTTGCCAACCCGGCCCTGAAAAACGAGATGGTCATCGAGGACGGTAAAGTGAAGGCGGGTTCGCTCACGCGCATTGAACCGGAAGGCACGATCTCGCGCATGTGGGAAGCCATCGAGGTGTACATGGAGCGCAAGCAGCCATTGATCATCATCGCCGGCGCCGACTATGGCCAGGGTTCGTCGCGCGACTGGGCCGCCAAGGGCGTGCGTCTGGCCGGCGTGGAAGCCATCGTGGCCGAAGGCTTCGAGCGCATCCACCGCACCAACCTGGTGGGCATGGGCGTCTTGCCGCTGGAATTCCTTCCTGGCGTGAACCGCAAGACCCTGGGCCTGGACGGCAGCGAAACCTATGACGTCGTCGGCGAGCGCACGCCGCGCTCCACTCTGACTCTCGTCATCCACCGCAAGAACGGCGAAACGGTCGAAGTGTCCGTCACCTGCCGCCTCGATACGGCGGAAGAGGTGTCGATCTATGAGGCCGGCGGCGTGCTGCAACGGTTTGCGCAGGATTTCCTCGAGTCGTCCAAGGCAGCGTAACAGGTAGGTCGGATTAGCGCAGCGTAATCCGACGTTATTTGCCAAAAGACGCGCCAACAATGTGTCGGATTACGCGTGGCGCTGCCCCGCTAATCCGACCTACCACTTTTCAGGAGTGACATGACCCACACCCCCCAAATCAAAATCCCCGCCATCTACATGCGCGGCGGCACCAGCAAGGGCGTGTTCTTCCGCCTGCAGGATTTGCCCGCCAGCGCGCAAGTGCCCGGTGCGGCGCGCGATGCGCTGCTGCTGCGCGTGATCGGCAGCCCCGACCCCTACGGCAAGCAGATCGACGGCATGGGCGGCGCCACGTCGAGCACCAGCAAGACGGTGATCCTGGCGAAAAGCAACAAGCCGGAGCACGACGTCGATTACCTGTTCGGCCAGGTTTCCATCGACAAGCCGTTTGTCGACTGGAGCGGCAACTGCGGCAACCTGTCTGCCGCCGTCGGCTCGTTCGCCATTGCCGGCGGGCTGGTGGACGCCGCCCGCGTGCCGGCAAACGGCATCGCCACGGTGCGCATCTGGCAAGCCAATATCGGCAAGACCATCATCGCCCACGTCCCCATGACAAATGGCGAAGTACAGGAAACGGGCGACTTCGAACTCGATGGCGTGACCTTCCCGGCCGCCGAAGTGAAGCTGGAATTTCTCGACCCGGCCGCGGAGGAAGAGGGCGGCGGTGGCGCGATGTTCCCTACTGGTAATTTGGTCGATGACCTCGACGTGCCCGGCATCGGTATTTTAAAAGTCACCATGATCAACGCCGGCATCCCGACGATTTTTGTCGACGCGGACGCTGTCGGCTATACGGGCACGGAACTGCAGGACGCCATCAATGGCGATCCGGCCGCACTGGCCCGTTTCGAGACCATCCGCGCGCATGGCGCGCTGCGCATGGGTTTGATTTCTCACCTCGATGAAGCGGCGAAGCGCCAGCACACGCCGAAGGTGGCATTTGTCGCCAGGCCGGCCAGCTACGTTTCGTCCAGCGGGAAAACGGTGGAAGCGGGCGATATCGACCTGCTGGTGCGCGCCCTGTCCATGGGCAAGCTGCACCACGCCATGATGGGCACGGCCGCTGTCGCCATCGGCACGGCGGCGGCCATTTCCGGCACCCTGGTCAACCTGGCGGCCGGCGGCGGTCCCCGCAACTCGGTGCGTTTCGGCCACCCGTCCGGCACCCTGACGGTGGGCGCGGAAGCGGTGCTGGCCGATGGCGTCTGGAGCGTCACCAAGGCCATCATGAGCCGCAGCGCGCGCGTGCTGATGGAAGGAACGGTGCGCGTTCCCGGCGACGCGTTTTAATAAGAAATACGCAGCAAGATGGCACACAGGTGGTGCACATAAAGCAGCGGCCAGGCCAGTTCGCCCAAGCCCGATACGGATTGCACGCATACCGGAGGAGACATGAATTTCGCAGCATTTTATCAACGCTCGATTGACACGCCTGATGCTTTTTGGCGCGAAGAAGCGGAAAAGATCGATTGGCATACGCCGTTTTCGCAAGTGCTCGATTATTCCCGCCCGCCGTTTGCCAAATGGTTCGTCGGCGGCACCACCAATTTGTGCCACAACGCCGTCGACCGCTGGGTCGACAGCCAGGGCGATGCCGCCGCGCTGATCGCCATTTCCACGGAAACGAACACGGAGCGCACTTACAGCTTTCGCGAGCTGCAGCGCGAAGTGGAGCGCTGCGCCGCCATCTTGCTGGCGCTGGGCGTGGTCAAGGGCGACCGCGTATTGATCTACATGCCGATGATCGCCGAGGCGGCGTTTGCCATGCTCGCTTGCGCGCGCATCGGCGCCGTGCATTCCGTGGTCTTCGGCGGTTTTGCCGCCAACAGCCTGGCCAGCCGCATCGACGATGCACGGCCCAAGCTGGTATTTTCCGCCGATGCCGGTTCGCGCAATGGCAAGGCAATTGCCTACAAGCCGCTGCTCGACGAAGCCATCCGCATCGCCGCGCACAAGCCGCAACAGGTGCTGCTGGTCGACCGCCATCTCGTGCCGATGGAACTGACGGCGGGCCGCGACGTCGATTACGCGGCTCTGCGCGAACAGCACATGGACGCGCAGGTGCCCGTTGCCTGGCTCGAATCGAACGAACCGTCGTATGTGCTGTACACCTCGGGCACGACGGGGAAACCGAAGGGCGTGCAGCGCGACGTGGGCGGCTATGCGGTGGCGCTGGCGTCGTCGATGCAGTACACGTTTTGCGGCAAGCCCGGCGAAACCTTCTTTGCCACCTCGGATATCGGCTGGGTGGTGGGCCATTCCTACATCGTGTATGGCCCGCTGATCGCCGGCATGGCCACCATCCTGTACGAGGGTTTGCCCATCTGCCCCGATGCGGGCATCTGGTGGAGCATCGTCGAAAAATACAAGGTCACGCGCATGTTCTCGGCGCCGACGGCCATCCGCGTGCTGCGCAAGCACCCGGTGGAACTGATGCGCAAATACGACCTGTCCTCGCTGAAGGCGCTGTACCTGGCGGGCGAGCCGCTCGATGAAACCACGTCGCAGTGGATCGCCGATGAACTGAAGGTGGACATCATCGACAATTACTGGCAGACGGAGACGGGCTGGCCTATCCTCTCGGTGGCGAAAGGCGTGGCCGACACGCCGACGCGCCTGGGCAGCCCGGGCCTGGCCATGTACGGCTACCAGGTCAAGCTGCTCAACGAAGCGACGGGCGAGGAGTGCGGCGCGAACGAGAAGGGCGTGCTGGTGCTGGAAGGCCCGCTGCCACCGGGCTGCATGCAGACGGTGTACGGCGACGATGCGCGCTTCATCGATACCTACTGGTCCACCTTCAGCGACCGGCAAGTGTATTCCACGTTCGACTGGGGCGTGCGCGATGCGGACGGTTATTACTTCATCCTGGGCCGCACGGACGACGTGATCAACGTGGCCGGCCATCGCCTGGGCACGCGAGAAATCGAGGAAAGCATCACCAGTCATCCGAACGTATCGGAAGTGGCCGTGGTGGGCGTGGAAGACAAGCTCAAAGGCCAGGTGGCGATGGCTTTCGTGATCCTGAAGGACCCGCAAGGCTTCGACAGCGTGGAAGCGAAAGCGGTGCTGGAACGCGAAGTGATGGCCGTCGTCGACCGCCAGCTGGGCGCCGTGGCGCGGCCCGCACGCGTGCTGTTCGTGGCGCAGCTGCCGAAGACGCGCTCGGGCAAGCTGCTGCGCCGTTCCATCCAGGCCATCTGCGAAGGACGCAGCCCGGGCGACCTGACGTCGATGGACGATCCGGCATCGCTGCAGCAGATTCAGGCGGCGCTGGCGTAGCGCCATGCTGCAAGCGAAGTTTATCGATCGATAAACTTCGCTTTCAAATCCGGTCGCTTTCCTTGCGCACGACCCTGCCCACGATCAGGCATTCATTACCGCGGCACAGCTTGCGGTGGTATTTGCGCTGGTCCGGGTTGTCCGACGTCAGCCACCATTCGCCGATATCGCGCGCCATGCGCTTGACCACCGGTTCGCCTTCGTAATTGATGGCAAACACGATGCCGTCAGCCGGCCGGTTGTCGGCCGTATTGATGATCACCACGTCGTCCTCGTACAGCGCCGGCTCCATGCTCTCGCCCTTGACCTTGATCGCCACCAGTTTTTCAGGGTGGTAGCCATTGCGCTCGACCCAGCTGCGCGGCACGCTGATGGTGCTGCCGTCGTGGGTTTCCGGTTCGATGGCAAAGCCCGTGATGCCGGCCGACAGCCGCAGTTTCACCTTGCGGATCGGGTAGAAGCGCTCATCCTCGCCATCTTCCACGACCACGGGCTGTGCGCCGGCCAGCGCGCGCGCGGCCATGGCCGCCTGGTCGGGCGCCGCGCCCTGGTCGAAATACATGCTGTCCAGCTGCAGGTCCGCTTCCAGCTTGCGCGCGATCTTTTCGCTGAAGGCGCGCCCTTCGCGGTAGGTGGGCGAGAGGATTTGCGAGATGCGCGCCTCGCTCCAGCCGCTGACGTCGGAAATTTTCTTGCGCGTGTTGTCGTAGTGCTCGCGGATCAGGGCCAGCAGGCGGTCGCGTCTGTATTGATACATATTCATCTCCACATTAAACCCGAAATTTACCGTTTGATAAATTACCAAATGCTTGACTTTAACATTAGCGATTGATAAAGTCCACTTGTTGCCTGTCGCAAACGCACTACAGCGTCTGCCGGTTGGCGACACCACGGGAGGTCAGGCAGATGTTGAACAGCAGTCAACTGGTTGAAAGCAGGACGGCGCCACGGCAGGGGCGCCAGTTACAGGGACGCAGCAAGAAGTCGCAGCTGCATATCGCCCGCATCGCGCAGTATATCCGCGAGCAGGGCCAGGCGAGCGCGGCGCAGTTGTCCGCCTTGCTGGGACTCGATGCGGGCACCATGAGCCGCTATTTGCGCCACATGTGCGGCATGGGGCAGATCCACCTGGCGCAGCCCCATTGCACGGAGCCGGGACGCCAGCGGCCCGCCCTGTACGCCTTGGGCGAGCAGGACGAGGACGTCGACGGCTGGGCCGAACTGCCGCCGCAGGTGCGCCGCACGGCCAGCTGGCCACGCGGTGCGGCGCGCCGCGATCCGCTGGTGGCGGCGCTGTTTGGCCCGGCAAGTAACAACGATTAGTATCAACGAAGAACGAGGAGAAATCATGGGATTTGCAGAAAAATTCATCGCATCGCTGTCGTCGCAGAACCTGCGCGACGATGCCGTCCACCACGACCTGGACGTGATCGCGGCCGCCGCGCTGGCGGGCGACATGGGCGCCTTGCTGTGCCGCGTCAAGTATGCGGACGGCACCGTCAGCCGCCTGTTCGAAGGCAATGCGGGCAACCTGGCGCAGTTGCTGCGCGCCTGGACGGCGGCCGTGACGCAGAAGGGCCGCGCGCGGCGCTGGGTCAAGGCGCAGACGGCCTGGGATGCGCAGGCGGCCAATACCTTGTACCGCCGCGTGGCCGAAGCGTCACTCGCGCATTGGCTCGACAGCAAATGCAAGGTCTGCCACGGCACGGGCGTCGTCGCTGCCATGCAAGCCGGCGCGCCTGTCGTTTGCAAGACGTGCCACGGCGCAGGCGAAGCTGCCATCAGCTGCTCCGGCGGCTTCGAGCTCGAACGCATCAAGGACATGGTCAGCGAACTGGAAGGCATCTTCCAGTCGCACGGCGCCCGCGCCATGCGCCGCCTCGGTCACTGAAATTTTTTTTGCAATATGCCCGGCACTGAAAAAAACGCCCCTACAATAGAGTCTCGATCACGCAGCAACAGAAACACCGGCAATACCGCAGTACAGCAAGACCACATGCTTCTCCACTCGTAATAGACGCGCTTTCGGCGCGACACCGATAGGGGAAATCAGCGCAGCGAACGGCCTTCATGGTCCCTTCGCCCACCTTCCATCCGGCATGGCCTCGCGCCATCCGGACGCCAGCCCGCCGCCTCACCGCGTGCGGGCTTTTTCATTTGTCTTCATGATTATTCGCAGTTCCTTCCCCAAGACCGCCCCTGGCGGTCTTTTTTTATCCCACGAAAGGTTTTACAACTATGGCACTGACAGCAAACGGCATCGACAGCTTGATCGTTATCAGCAAACAAAGCGCCGAAGGCAGCAAGGCCGCCGCCGGCGGCGGCCAGATTTATCCCCGCGTGACGGCCACCTTCGACACGGAAGCGGACAAATACGCAAGCGCCGAAATCGACGCCAGCCAGCAGCAGGGCGATACCCGCCTGGGCAACTTCCGTACCACGGGCGCCATCAAGGCCGAAGCGGCGTGCGGCACGTATGCGCCGTTGATGGCTGCGCTGCTGCGCCGCGACTTCACGGCAGGCGGCGTGGCTGCCGCGCAAACCACCATCGCCGCTGCCGCCTCCGGCCTGACGCGCAGCGCCGGTTCCTGGCTGAGTGAAGGCTTCCGCGCCGGCAGCGTGGTGCGCATCACCGGCATGACGGCGCCGGCCGCCGCCAACAATGCGAAGAACTTCTTCGTCACGTCGGTGACCGCCACCAACCTGAATGGCCAGTTCATGGACGGTTCGGTCATGATCGTCAAGGCGGCCGGCGACTCGGTCGGCGTGGCGGCGGTGGGCAAGCGCAGCTTCACCCCGTTGACCGGCCATACCACCGACTGGTTCACGGCCGAAGTGCAGGACCCGAAAATCGGCGTGCACCGCAGTTTCGTCGACCAGCTGGTCAGCAAGATGGATATCGCCGTGCAGCCGAACGGCATCACCAGCCTGGACTTCACCCTGATGGGCAAGTCGGAAGGCCCGACCACGGCCGTGCCACATTTCGCCACGCCGCTGGCCGCGCCGGGTACCGGCAAGTTTTCGGGCGCCACGGCGATGCTGTCCGTGAACGGCATCCCGTCGCAGATCTGCACCGGCATGTCCGTCTCGCTCGACGGCCAGGTCAAGGTCGACCCGGTGATCGGCTCGAAGTACGCCACGGCCGCCTCGCGCGGAAAGGTGATGGGCTCGGGCCAGTTCACAGTGCTGCTGCAGGACGCCACCTACCTCGACTACTTCAAGTCCGAGACGGAAATCCCGCTGGCCTACGCCATGGCGTCGGGCACGGCGCCGACCGCCGACGTGCTGGCCCTGGCCATGGGCCGCATCAAGATCACCTCGGCCAAGATCGACGACGGCGAGAAAAACAAGATCGTCACCTGCGCCTTCGACGTCCTGCGCTACAAGGGTGCCGATGCGCAGCACGAAGCGACCACCCTGACCATCCAGGACAGCGCGCTGTAAGAAGCTAGCGCCTGCACCGGGGCCGCCGTGATGGCGGCCTTTTTAATTTTTCTACTTCATTCAGAAAGCAGCACACATGAACAACGCGCAAAAAATCCAGGCAGGTTTCGACATCGGCAATATCCACGCGGCGGCCACTCCCGTCACGTTCGACGTGCCCGTCATCTTCGACGCGGATGGCGAAGCGGTGGCTGGCCTGACCATCGTCGGCAAGAACAGCGAGCAATATCGCGTCGCCAACAACGCCGTGCGCGCCGAAGGCTACAAGAAATCGGCACGCCGCAAGACGGCCATCGACGCCTCCACCGATGAAGGTGCGGAACTGCTGGTGCAAGCCATCGACGGCAACCAGAAACGCCTGGCGCTGGCCGTGGTCACTGGCTGGTACGGCTTCACCAGCAACGGCGCACCCGTGCCGCTCGATCCGGCGCTGCTGGAAGCGGCCTTTGAAAAATACCCGACCTGGCAGGAAAAGGTCACCACCGCGCTGGAAAACGAGTCGAATTTTTTGAAACTCTGACGGCCAGCCTGCTGCGCTACGCCGGGCATCAGTTCGAGCGCGGCGCGCGCGCGGCCGATGGCCACGCCAAGGGCGAGCATATCGATGCCGCCCAGCGCCATCCGCTGTACCGCGCGCCGCCCGAAGAGGCGACGCCGCCGATGCCGTTCGAGCTGGCCCACGTGTGGGAATGGTTCGCGCAATTGAACCGCAAGCGGCAGAACGGCATGGCCGTCAACCCCATCGCCAGCACGGAAATTCTCGCCTGGCAGGCGCGCCACGCCATCGTCATCGAGCCGTTCGAGCACCAGCTGCTCGACCAGCTCGACGCGCTTTTCCTGTCGCACCAGAACGCGGCGGGCTGACCCGCATTTTCCAACCCGGCCGCCATGCGCGGCCTTTTTTATGGGCCAACCATGCCAGAGATAACAGAATTAAAACTTGTCATCGATTTGACGAAGGCAACGGATACGGTGCAAGTGCTGAAAGCAATCAGCGAGGCCAGCCTGGCTGCGGCCGAGGGCTTGAAGGTAGTCAATACGGAGGCGGAATCGTCGGCGCTGTTGCTGCGCGCCCAGGCGGAGCAAGCACGCGATGCCACCGCTGCAGCAAAGGCCTTGGGAGCATTGAATACCGGCGAGGCGAAATCGCTGGCCGATGCCAGCAAAGTGGTCGGTGGCCTGGGCAATGCTTATACGCGGCTGGCGGCTTTCCGCGCCGCAGGTAGCCCCGCCACAGCCGGCGCAGGCGCCAAATATGGCGCTTTTGCGTTGGAAGAACAGCGCCAGGACAAGCTCGATACCGCAGGCAAAGAGGCGGCCGATGCCAAGGCAAAAGCGGCACCGGCGGCGCCCACGCGCAAATATAGCGAGGCGGAGTGGAAGGAGGCAGGTGAATTTGCCAAGACGTTCGCTGAAAAGCTGGAGACGGCTTTTGGCAAGGTCGGCGGCACCATCGGCAAAATGACGACGGCCTTGCTGGGATTCCGGAAAGCGCAGGACGATATCGATTTCACCTTTACCAAAGAGATGGGCGAGGCGAAGACCGACGATGACAGGGGCAAGGCACAAGACAAAAAACACATGTCGACTGTCAGGCAATACCGCGAAATGGCCACTGCGGCGAAAGGCTTCTTCAAGGAGCACTCGACTGGTTATGAAGTCATGGAAAAGGTGGAAAAGGGTTTTCGCGCCTATGAATTCGCCATGAATGCCAAGTCGCTGTTTGAAAAGCTGACGAATATCACCCTGGTGACAACGGCGAAAACGGCGGCGACGACGGCCGAGATTACCAGTACTGCGTCCTCTGTTGCTCCAGTGGCTGCCGCCGAAGCTGCCAAGTCCAGCGCTTATGGTACGTCGGCCCTTGCCGCTTCGCTGGCTGCGCCATTTCCCGCCAATATCGGTGCGTTCGCCATGGTGGCAGGCATGCTGATGGCAATCGGCGTTGCCGTTTCCGGCGGCGGTGGTGCCGATACTACGGCCAAGGACCGGCAGGCGGCCACCGGCACAGGTACGGTGTTGGGGGACTCCAGCGCGAAGAGCAATTCGATTGCGAATTCTCTGGAAATCATGGAGAAAAATTCCGGACTGGGGCTGGCGTATTCCGCCTCGATGGCTTATTCGCTGCGCCAGGTGGCTGCAGGTATTGGTGGCTTGGGCGGACTACTGGTGCGCAATTCCGGCGTGACCGGCGCCATGGCAGCCGATAGCAAGGGCAGCGCGGCTGCATTTGGTTCTTCCGCACTTGGCGTTGCAATCACCGGCGGCGTCATTGGCCTGACGCTCGACAAGCTGACGGGTGGCCTGGTAGGAAAAATCACGGGCGGCATCCTTGGCTCTATCTTCGGCGGTAAAACGACGATGATCGATACAGGCCTGATGTTGAACAAGGCTACGCTGGACAGAATTCAGGCGGGCGGGGTATCTGCCAGCCAGTACACGGATACCAAAACGTCGGGCGGCTGGTTTTCCAGTGATAAGAAACGTACGGCCTTGAGCGGCCTTGACCGCGAAGCAAACGATCAGTTCAGCAAAGTCATTCTCGGCTTGTCCGACACCGTCAAGGCGGCTGCCGGCATGCTGGGAATGGGCGGTGACGCATTCAATGCGCGATTGAAATCCTTCGTGGTCGATCTGGGCAAGATCTCGCTGAAAGACCTGAAGGGCGACGAGATTCAGAAAGCGCTGGAAGCCGCATTTTCCAAGCTTGGCGACGATATGGCCAAGTTTGGCGTGGGTGGCCTGGAGCAGTATCAGAAGGTCGGCGAAGGCTACCTGGAAACCCTGGCGCGTGTTGCGAATGACTACATGCAGGTGACTGATGTACTGGCGGTGCTGGGCAAGTCATTCAATACGACTGGCCTGGGTGCCGTGAAGTTGAGCGAACATCTGATTGAAGCAGCTGGTGGCATCGACAAACTCACAAGTGGTACCGGGTTTTTCGTGGAGAACTTCCTCACCGAGGCGGAACGCCTGGCGCCTATTTCCAAGTCGGTCAATGAGGCCATGGGCAAACTGGGTATGGCTGGGGTGACGACGATGGATGGCTTCAAGGCTGCCGTATTGTCGGCAGCCGATGGCGTGGCAACGGGCCGGGATGGGGCTGCGGAGTTGTACGCGTCTCTGTTGGCCCTTGCCGAGCCGTTCAAGACCGCTGCCGACTATGCGGCCGACCTGGCCGCCGCCACGGGTGAACTGGCAGAAGTGAACAGGACTGCCAGCGACATCGCCAGCGAACGCAAAGATCTGCAACAACAGTTGAACCAGTTGACGCAAAGCGAAGCGCAGTTGCTGGCTGCCCAGCGCGCCGGCGTCGCCGATGTCAATCGCGGATTGTTCGACCAGATCCAGGCCGTCAAGGCGGTGACCAGCGCGAAGGATGCGCTGGCCAAAGCCTACGAGACGGAATCGGCGGCGGCCAAGTCGGCGCTGGAGAAGTCGAAATCGTGGGTGACGACCTTGAATGGGCTCAATTCCAGCATGGCTTTGGGTGCCCAGTCGACGCTGACGCCGGAGCAGAAGTACGCCGAAGCGCGGGCACAGTTCGAGAAAACCCTGGCGGCTGCGAATGCGGGCGACACGACGGCGCAATCGGGGCTGTCTGCCGCGGAACAGGCATTTTTGACGGCCTCGCAAGTGGTCAACGCCTCCGACGCCCGCTATGCGGCCGACTATGCCCGCGTGGTGGAAGCGAACAAGGAAGCGTTGAAATGGGCGGCCGCACAGGTCGACGTGCAGCAGGCCAGCCTCGATGCGCTCAATGCCCAGGTGTCGGGCTTGATCAAAATCAACGACAGCGTGCTGACGGTGGCGCAAGCCATTGCCGGTCTGCGGGCGGCGATGGGTGGTGCGGCGGACCTGGGCGTGCAGCTCGGTAATCCTCCCGTGGTCGCCGCGCTGGCCGCGATGACTTCCCCGGTTACAGCGGCCGTCTTCGACCCTGTGCGCTACTCGTCGGCTGCGAACGTCGGCTCAGAGGTGCTGGTGGCCGAAATCCGCGGCCTGCGCGAAGACAACCAGGCCATGCGCGTGGAGCTGGAAGGCTTGCGCGCCGACCAGCGGGCGCAAACGGGTGCCACCATCCAGGCCACCTTTGAATCGAACGCCAATGCCGCCAGGACGGTGGTCGATGGCGTGGATAAATCATCCCGGGCATCCGCCTGGGCCAATGCCGTGAAAGGAGAATACGCATGACCGATGCGCAATTTCAGGAATGGCTGCAAAGCGCCTCGGCCATCCGCATGGTGCTGATCGAGGCGCAGGTGAATGTGGCCGGCAGCGAGGTGACGCGATATATCGCTTCGCGGCCTTACGTGACCGGGCCGCTTGAGGTACCGGCGAATACCGCATACCTGCCGCTGGCCAAGGGCGGCCTGGCCTTCACGGAACAGGCCAGCCTGTCCGGTGAGGCGGGGCTGTCGGGCGGCGATATCGAACTCGATAACGCCGATGGCGCTCTGGATGGCTGGCTGGGAGACGTGTGGATGAACCGGCCGGTCAAGGCCTGGGCGGGCGATCCCTCCTGGCCGCGCGCCGACTTTCAGCTGGTCTTCGATGGCATCATTGCCGACGTGGCCAGTGCAGGGCGCGAGTCGGTCAACCTGGTCCTGCGCGACAAGCTGCAACGCCTCAATACGCCGATCTCCGAAGCCAAGCTGGGAGGCACGACGCCGAACAAGGACGCCATCCTGCCGATTCCGTTCGGCGAGTGCCATAACGTGGCGCCCTTGCTGACCAATCCGGCCACCTTGGAATATGGTTTTCTCGGCGCTGTCGAATCGACGTTCGAAGTGCGTACCAATGGCAAGCCGATCGCGGTCGCCTTGAATGACCAGGCGGGCCGATTCAACCTGACCACCGATCCATTTTCCACCACGATCACGGTCAGCGTGCAGGGCGATAAAGGCGGCGGTTATGCGCCGCGCATTGCCGCGTTGGTGCGGCGCATCGCTACTGCCTACGGCAAGGCAGCCGACCGTTTCACCCTTGCTGACATGGACCTCGACAACCTGGCCGCCTTCGATGCGGCCCACCCGCAGCCGGTGGGGCTGTATGTTGCCGACCGCACGAACCAGGCGCAGGCCATCCAGCAACTGGCGGCCAGCGTGGGCGCCCAGGCGATCATGTCGCGTACCGGCCAATTGCGCCTGGTGCAGATCGCGCTGCCTGCCGCCGGCGTGCCGCTGGCGATCGGCCCGGAGCAGATGCGCGAACGCTCGCTGCGTCCGGCGCAGCGCCTGACGGTGGCGGCTGCCGTGAAGATCGGCTTCGACCGGAACTACACGCTGCAGGCTGGCCTGACGACCAGCATCCCGCCCGCGCATGCGGATTTGTATGCCACCGAGTGGCTGACCGAAACCGTGGTCGATGAGGAGGTACGTGCACGCTATCGCCTGTCCGACGACCCGGTGCAGATCGATACATGCCTCAAGACGCGGGCCGATGCCCGCGCGGAAGCGCTGCGGCGCCTGGCCTTGAACAAGGTGCCGCGCACCATTTACGAATTTGACGGAGAACCCGAGATGATGATGCTGGAACTGGGGCAGCCCGTACGACTGCGCGCTGAACGCTTTGGTTTGCAGGACGGCGTGCCGGGCGTGGTGGTGATGCTGTCGCGTTTCTGGCTGACGGGCAGAGTGACGGTGGGGGTACTGGTATGAGTGCGATTATGGGGGCACGCGATACGCTGCTGCAGGCGACGGCGGAGCGCTTCAGCACGACGGCCGATGGCAAGGCGATCCTGATGTCCGCCAGTACGCCCGTTTTTCGCGTCAACAGTGCCGGTGCCGGCGCGCCTGGCTCGATCGCCATCACCGCCAAGCCAGTCAATGTGGTGGGCGATATTGTGTTTTCCGTATCCGCCGGCACGACCTTGCGGGTCAACGGCAACGTGGCCACGGTCGATTTTGCCAGCATGACTACCGATACGGCATTGGTGCAGGCAAGCATCCGTGAATTTGGCGTCGAATACCTTGCCAATTACATGGTCAGCAAGGTCTTCGACGGCGTCGCCGGCGAGACGGGCCTGGCCGGCTTGAACACGGGCCAGGCCTTTGCCTACAAGCGCGCTGCCGCTGTCCCAGCCGATTCGCCGGGAGATGTGATTTTTACCTTTTCCACAGCCGCCATCACGACACCGGCTGGCAATGACCTGGCCAATGGCTGGTCGAAGAACATCCCGGCCGGCACGGCGCCGTTGTACGTGCGCGTGGCGGCAGCCAGTTCGCGCAATGCGACGGACAATATTGCCGCCAATGAGTGGGCGGGGGCGGTGCAACTGGCCAAGGACGGCACCAGCGGCACGAACGGCTTGGACGGCCTGAATGTGGCGCCCGTGCGCATCTACCAGCGCGGCGCCACCAACATCGCGCCGGCATTACCGAGTGCGGCATGCACATTCACCTTTGCCACCGGTGCGTTGACGGGCCTGAACAATGGCTGGTCGACCCAGGTGCCGGCGGCGGGCGGCGCCTATCTGTTCACATCCGGCGCCACGGCCGCGTCGCGCACGGCGACCGACGACATCGCCCCGGGCGAATGGGCGGCAGCAGCACGCCTGGCCGCCGACGGCGCCACCGGTCAGCGCGGCACGGTGACGGTGACGGCGCCCGGCTATTCGGCCTGGTCCGATGCCTCGGCCGTGTATGAACTGGGGCGTGCGGGCTATGGCGCGCCGATCAACCGCGACGCGGTGACCTTGTATGACGCGACGCATGCGGTGACGAAGTTCTTTGTCGATGGCGCATGGATGGTGCTGGGTACGGTGCTGAATGGCAACTTGCTCGTGGATGGGTCGGTGGCGGCCAAGGCACTGTCGGTGGATAAGGTCTCTGCCATCTCTGCCAACCTCGGCGAAGTGACTGCCGGCGATATTTATGGAGCGACGCTGCATGGAGGCGCTGGCTATCCCACTAACACCTATCTTTGGCCGAGCAACGGCGGCCTTGGCTTTCACCTGAGTGAACGGGGCTTACTGCTGGGTAACCCTGCAACCGGTGGCTATGTAGAGTTGGGAAGTGGTGGTTATGTGTCCATGCCGGGCCTGCTCATCAATGGTGGAAAGGCGACTTTTTCGGGCAAACTTTCAGCAGCTTCCGGAACGTTTTCTGGAGAGTTACAGACCGCGAGCGGAATTTTTACGGGCGAATTGAAAGGTGCATCAGGAACATTTTCCGGCGACCTCTCATCTGCGCGGGTGTCTGTCGGCACAGCCGCTGCAGCAACTTCATTCTTCGAACCGGGCTATCCATCGATTTCGCTGCAGTCGTCCGCGTCAGGAGTGTTTATTCAGGATTCGCCGACCAGTTCCGCCGTTGTATTCACGTCCGAGGAAGTTCTGTTCATGCACAACGCTCCATGGTGGCCTGCCGAGCGCCGTATCCGCTCTGGCGCCGTTTTCTTTTCGATCGTTTGCACTGCGGTGGTCGACGACCAGTTGAGCATCTGGTACCGCACCAATGGCGGGGTGTGGGTATGGCTGAGCGGAGTCCAGGAGCGGCAAGCTGGTGATGCTCCTGTAGCGACGGGCTATGGAAAAACGCTGTACGTCAACGCGGGGGACACGGTCCAGTTTGGCGTTTCCGCTACCAATGCATCGCTCACAGCTGCGGATATGCGGCGGCTTTATCTTAAACAATGTCAAGCGACAGTGATCGCGAGGAATTTTTAATGCAAACAATCATTGTCAACAGTGATGGCACTCTCACGAACGAGCGCACCGGTAAGACGCTGCCGCCACAGCCCAGCGAGCATCACGCATACGATGCGTTGGCAGACATGTGGATAGATGCAAGAACGCTCGATAGCGTCAAAGTGCGCACTTGGGAGCGCATCAAGGCGGCACGCAGCGTGGCTGAAACCGCAGATTTCATGTGCTGTGGCTTCGTGTACCAGGCAGACAAGGACCGTATCGTCGGAGCCACGCAGCTAGCCCTGATTGCGCAGGCTGCCGACCAGCCCTACAGCATCGACTGGACCTTGTCGGATAACACCCACGTGACGCTCGATGCATCTGGCATGATTGCCGTCGGCGCCGCGTTGGGGGCGCACGTCACCGAGGCGTTCGCTATCGCTCTTCGGTTACGGAAGCAGATCGCTATCGCCACCTCGTTTGACACGCTTGAGGCCATTGTTTGGCCGGTGCAGGAGGGTGCATGAGCAACTTGCGCATCATTTACGACAATGCCGCCGACCGCGCAGTGTTGACGGCATCGAGCCAGGCCGGCATCTTGGGTCCTGCCAACCTGCAGCGCGAGGGTAAGTCTTCGGTTTTGCGCTCAATCGGCGCAGCGCTGAGCATCACTGCAACGTGGCCGACACCGGACATCGTTGGCGGCGTGGCCCTGCCGTTTTGCAATCTGACCCCAGGGGCAACCATCCGCGTACGCGGCTACATCGAGCCCGGCAGTGCTGCGCCTGCATTCGACACTGGCGTCATGCCAGCCTGCGAGTATGCGCGGCTGGGCATGTGGGATTGGGGTGCATTGCCGCTGGGCTTGAATGCCTACAGTTACGGCGGCGGTACCTACGCCCGCGCCTGGTTCCAGGTGCGCAGCATCAGGAAACTGGTGATTGACCTGGCCGACCCTGACAATCCTGCCGGTTATATCGAGGCTGCGCGCCTGGTGGCGGGGGCATATTGGAGCCCCGAGCAGAACGCTTCATATGGCGCCGGTATCACGCCGCTCGATACCAGCAGCCAGTATCGCAATGGCGCTGGCGAACAGAAGGTCGAGCGGGGCGTGATGTACCGCAAGCTGTCGCTGGCGCTTGATCACATGACGCCGTTGGACCGGGCCGAGTTGTGGCGCATCGTGCGCGGCAATGGCCTGTCGCGCCCGCTTTTCATCAGCCTGTATCCGGACAGCGACGACGTCGAGCTGGAGCAAACGCACCAGGTGTATGGGCGCCTTGCCAATCTGGCAGCCATCACCACACCATCTTTTCAGGCGTATGCCACCAATATTGAAATCGAGGAATTGTAATGGGTGACTTTTTTTACTATGGCCAGAAGGATACGATCCAGCGCTTGAATGAGCTGGCTGGACGGGGCGCCGTGGTGGCGTCGTATGCGCCAGCCGTGGGACGGTCGCCGCTTGCTGGCCCAAGTGGCTATATGCACCCGGCATGGATCGATCCGAACATGCCAATCCAAATGAACGCCAGGCTTTGCTCTGGCCCCACTGCCAAATATGGCTACAGTTACCTTGCACAAGGGGCGCCAACGCCAAAGTGGTTCTTGATTGCCACCTTGCGCGAGGAAAACTTGGGTGGTCATGATAATTTGCTCATCAAGGGGATTCTCAATGAGAATTGGGGAGCTGTTTCCACTACGCCGGTGACCATTCTGATAGGGGTGCGAGGCGGATTTTATGTCGACTGGCATATGGAGGGTGCGCGTACATCTCAGTCACGCTTCATTGTCTACAAACGTGCTGACGGGAAATATGATGTCTATGCCTATTTCCAGGCCGGTTGTTATTCCACGCTCTCCTTTGACTTAGTGGGGATGGACGCAGCGACGATACAAGCTCCCATCGAAACTACGTCGCAGCCAGAAGGAGTCATTGTTTTTGATACGGCGCAAATTCCAGGTGCCCCGGGCTATATTGCCCCACGCTGGCAGGCCATGACCGGTAATGAAGGAACGAATCGCGGTATCTTATTTACCGATATCATCGGCGTCGGCGCTGCGGCAACCTTCGATTATGGGAATTCATTTTTAGCGAGAGGGCAAACCAGGCAAAACCAGACGGACGAGCAAGAGGGTTTGCGTTTGGGATTCGGCGGCATTCCCGGTTTCGCTTACCCCGGGCAGTTTGGATTTATGGTTGGCGGCGGCAATGGAAGCGTCAACAAGGAAGGTTATAAATTAACACTCAGGGCTTGGGACAATAACTCCAATTCCTGGACGGGAAATTTAATGGCTACCTATGGCAATGGGCGGTTATATATGCCGGTTCTCAAAGCAGGCAGTACCGATACATCAATCCTCCGTCATAACATTAGTCGTTATACCGCGATGGGCACAGAGATTTTGTATGTTGGCCGTGAGGGGTTTGCTGCTCCGTGCGTCGGCGTCAACGCTTCTGATGGCACAGGGGGATGGGCCGCCTCACCCGCTGTTTTATACGTTGGAAAAAATAGCAATACTGCGCGGGGCGCCAATATCGCCGGCACCGTCAATACCATGGGGAATGACTATGCCGAGTATGTGCACAAGTGTGCTGGCTGTAGCGATATTGCACCCGGTCAGGTAATTGGCATTACCGACAACAACGAAATTACAGACCAGTGGACCTCCGCCATTCTGTTTGCGATCAAGTCTACTGCGCCGTCCTTTGTTGGCGGCGATACTTGGGCGCTGGCAGTGGGAGCGCGCCCTGAACCCATTGCCGGTGCGGAACCGTCAGAGCCGCAACGTCGTGCGGATGTGATCACGCAGCAGCCAGTCGCTGGCACTCAGCCAATGCAATACGCGGACGTAGTGACACAGCCGGGTGATACGGACAGTGAATGGGCAGCCAAGCATGAGGAGTACGCCGCAGCCGTGGCCGCTTACAGGGTGGCGACAAAACTGGACGCCGAAGCCATGACTGCCTTCGACGCCGCCCTGGAAGCCGAGCGCCAAAAGGTCGACCGCATCGCCATCGCCGGCCGCGTACCGGTCAACGTGCTGGGCGCCCAGCCGGGCGATTACATCGTGCCGGTGCAGGACGGTGCTGGCATCAAGGGCATCGCCGTGCACGAGGACGATCTCAGCATGAAGCAGTACCTGCACGCCGTCGGCCGCGTGATATCGATCGAGTCCGATGGCAGGGCCTACGTGATGGTCAAGGCCGTGTAGCAAATTAGCCGTTGGGGGTATTTCAAGTATCGGATTGCGCATGATGTCCGGTGACATGGGCATTGAATATGCCACTCGATAGCAACATCGGCATCATTTCATCAGCCGAGGTGGCAGCAGGGTAGTGGCAGGTGATCTGCCACTACGGCTCATCGCGCGACGCGTGTCAGTTCGATTCCGTGCAGTTGTCCCTGGCAGTGCGGGCCTACGTCTTCGTTTCGACGCTATACGACGGTGGCATCCGTGCTGCGTTCTACAACGCCAATGGCGCTCTTGCCTGCGACTTCAGCCATCCTGCCCCACTGTTCCCGCTCGCATCTGGTGCAGCCAATAGGGCCGTCATGACGGTCCAGCTGCTGATCCGGACTGTCGTGATGGGTTGCCCAACCTCCGGCCCGTCATACGAGCCCAGCGCTGGCACCAATCTCTGGCGCACCGAGTTTATTGGGGCATGTGGCGCCGCACATCCAGTACCGAGCCTATCGGCGTTATCACTGGGTTTATTTCACCAACCATTTACCTCATCCTGAAAGGGGCACTGTTGCCATGAGCAATCTTCGCATCATCTATGACAACGCGGCTGACCGCGCGGTGCTGACTGCATCGAGCCAAACCGGCGAACTGGGTCCGGCCAACCTGCAGCGCGATAGCAAGAATGCCGTGTTGCGCGCCAGCGGCACTGCACAGACCATCAGCGCTACCTGGCCGACACAGGAGCCCATCGCCTGCGTGGCGCTGATCTTCACCAACATGACCAGCAGCGCGCGCATGCGTGTGCGCGGTTATGCCCAGCCGGGCGACGCCGTGCCGGTACTCGACACCGGCAGCATCTTCCCGTGCCCGGCTGCTGTGCATGGTTCCTATCCCTGGGGCGTGCTGCCGCTCGGCTGGAACGCCTATCAGTGGGGCGGCGTGAACACCTGGCCGCGCGGCGGCGGCTCCGACGGCGTGACATGGTTCGCCCCTGTGCGCGTGCGCCAGATAGTGATCGACGTGTCTGCGCCGCAGAGCCCTGAAGGCTACCTGGAGATCTCGCGTCTGGTGGTCGGCAACTACTGGTCACCGCAATATAACGCCGAGTATGGCGCCCAGGTGCAGACGCAGGATAGCAGTGAAAATTACCGCACGGGTGCAGGCACCCTGAAAACCGTGCTGGGTACGACCAGCGACAAGCTGAGCATTAACCTGGCACACCTGACACCGATGGACCGTGCGCGCTTCATGCGCATCCTGCGCGAGAACGGCAAGGGCAAGGCGATGCTGTTCAGTTTGTTTCCGGAAAACCCGGATTCGCTGCTGGAACAGGACTACATGCTGTATGGCAAGGCCAGCAATAGCGACGCGGTAACCACGCCGTACTTTGAAACGTATTCTGCACCACTACAAATTGAAGGAATCTAAATGGCTGATAAATTTTATGACGGTATGCCCAACGTCAACGAGAAGTTGAATGACATGGATCGGGCGTTTGCGGCGGGACCGTACAACGCCGTACCGTTGACAGGCGGCGTGATGAGCGGCCCGTTGGCCAACACATACCAGATCTATAGTACCCACAGCATCTACGCGCGCAGTGTAGACGGTCTGACGAACACCAGTTTGTATGCGCCTGTAAACAATACAGGAAACGCGCTGGACAGAATTAACCCAGCCATGTCTCTTGGCGTGACGGGCATAGCGGGCAAGGCGTTTGAAGGGGCATTCATTTTTGCTACACGTGCTGGGCGTGGAGGTAGCTATGTCAAGGACGGCTTTTCCCTCTATTTAAAGGCGCTCGATACCTCGCCAGGCGGACAATTGTCGCCAGGCTTGCTGATCGTTCGTGGAAACGGCTATGTGACGATACCGAAATACGTGCGCATCGGCACGCCGGAAGAATATGATGACACGTATTACAGCGTCATCCAGAATCCCAATCAGGTCGAGGGAACGCGTAATCTGGAAATCGTCAACTCGGCAATTTTTAACGTGGGCGCTACCGGTTACGGCAACGGTTCGGAATGCGTCATGCGCGTGACGCAGACCTCCTTGACTGGCCGCAGCATTAATGCTGCCGGCACGATCAACGCCAGTGGCGCCGACTATGCCGAGTACATGTTCAAGGCCCCGGCGTGTGGCGTCGTCGCGGCAGGTCAGGTGATCGGCATCGGCGCAGATGGCAAGCTCACCGATCGCTGGGCTGACGCCATCTCGTTTGCCGTGAAATCCACCGATCCGTGCATGGTGGGCGGCGACAAGTGGTCGCAGCAGCTTGGTCAGCGTCCGGCATCCGTGACGCGTGCGCTTGACCGCGTCGAATCGATGCTTGCCAGCGAGGCGCAACCGGCTGTCGAAGCAATCTACGACGGCCTGACCCTGCTCACGCCAGCGATTCCTGCGAAGGCGGCCGTGTACCGCGAGGTGCCGCTGGCAGGCGATACCGATGAAGAGTGGGCTGTTCGGCAGGCTCCCGGACTTGCCTTCGATGCGGCACTCGAAGCGCTGCGCCAGACGGTCGACCGCATCGCCTTCGCCGGCCAGGTGCCATGCAATATCCAGGGGGCAGTTCCCGGCCAGTTCATCGTACCGGTACAGGATGGTGCAGGCATTGCGGGCATTGCCATCAATGAGACGGACATGACGCTTCAGCAATACACGCGTGCCATCGGCAAGGTCATCGCCGTCGAAGACGATGGCCGTGCTCGTGTAATCGTGAAGGTGGCATAAAGATTGTGCTTGCCACACCCAAACCCGCTTCGGCGGGTTTTTTCATTTCCACCATCTGAAAGGCAACCATGGCCCTCGAAACCACCGCCGCCGGCGGCGCATTGATCAAACTGTTTGGCGTGCCCGTGCTGGCCGGCGCCGCCGCCACGTCGCTGGGCTTCATGTTCATGTGGCCCCAGTCCACCAAGGAGGCATTTATTCGTTTTTGTTCCAGCATCATCATTTCCACCTTTCTCGGTCCCGTGCTCGTGGCCGCCGTGCTGTCGTGGTGGCCCAGCCTGTTCGACAGCGCGAAAACGGTGGCGGGCCTGTATGGCGGCGACCCGTCCACGGGGTTTTTGTTCATCGCCGCACCGGTAATGGTGGCGGCCGGCTTGCCCGCCTGGTGGGTGCTGGGCGCTTGCGTGCGCTGGTTCGACAAGCGGCGCGGCAAGGATATCGGCGAACTGGCGGCCGATGCGGCCGCTGCGGTCAAGGATGTGCGGGGCATGTTGTGACAGGCGCCCAATTGATGCAGATCATGCCGCTGGCTGGTCGCCGCGCTACGCTGTTCTTGGCGCCCTTGAATGCGGCGATGGCCGAGTTCAGTATCGATACGCCGCTGCGCCAGGCGGCGTTCCTGGCGCAGGTGGGCCACGAATCGGGACAATTGCGCTATGTGCGCGAGCTGGCCAGCGGTGCTGCCTATGAAGGACGCGCGGACTTGGGCAATGTGATCGCCGGCGATGGCGTGCGCTTCAAGGGGCGCGGCTTGCTCCAGGTGACGGGGCGCGCCAACTATGCGGCGTGCGGCGTGGCGCTAGACCTGGATTTACTGGCGGCGCCGCAACTGCTGGAGCAAACGACTTGCGCGTGCCGCTCGGCGGGCTGGTTCTGGCAATCGCGCGGCTTGAATCGCCTGGCGGACGCGGGCGACCAGGAACGGGTGACGCGCCGCATCAACGGCGGCGTGAACGGCCTGGCCGAGCGCCTGGCCTTGTACCAGGCAGCGCGCAAGGTGCTGGCATGAAGCCGTCATTGAGCATGGTGGCCATGCTGCTGTTGCTGGGGGCAGCCGTGTTTTGCGCCCAGCGCTGGGGCCGCGAAACGGGCCGTGCCGCGTGCGCGGCGCAAGTGCTGGCGCTGCAAGCCGTGTTGCAGCGCCAGAACCAGGCCCTGAATGCGATGCGAGAGGAGGACGCGCGCCGGTCGGCGCGGGTACGGCAGGCGCTGGCCACCGCGCAGGCTGGACAGGCAGATGCGCAAGCGGCTGCGGCGCGCATCCTGGCGTTGCAGCCCGAAGGTGATGCTTGCCGTGCCGCCGAGGCGCTGATCGCCAGCGAAATGCCATGAGGCTGCCGCGTGAACGTGCTGAAAGGCATGCAGGCGGCCTCGCCAGCAGTTTAGCCACCTTATTGCTGGCGAGCTTGTTGACCGGCTGTGCGGCATGGGCGCCGGCATCGCAGGTGGAAGCTTGGCCGGTGAGTGCGCCGTGCATCGCCAAGCGTCCTGCCGCGCCCGTCTTGTCGGCCGTGCCAGCCCACGGCATCTTCGAGCAAGTGCAAGCCTTGCTGGCGCGCGAGCAATTGCGTGCCGCACATGTACGCCAGCTGGAAATATTGCTCGATGCCTGCACCGGCGGCTAAGCAGCAGTCACCAGCGGCCTGCCAACGCCGCCTTCTGGTGCATGCGCAGGGGCGGGACGCAAGAAAACGGTGCACCCACCGCCAGATTGGCCGATCTCCAGCGATTTTCGGCACAATTCCTGTATACCATCCACCTGGCACGATGCGTGCATGGCTACCTTGGTCATCCATCCCAGGAGCTTCGCATGCATCATCGGCCGCTAGTGTGTTCCTGTTGTCCCGTTTCTGTCTTGCTTTTCCCTTTCACCTGCGCCCATCCTGGCCGCGGTCACCCAGGAAGTGGAGCGTAAATGGCCTCTCCCCGTTTGAAATCCATCCATCGCAGCGTGCCCGGTACGACGCCTGCCGCGCCATCGCCTGTCGATGAAATCCTGCCGGCTGGCAAACTGTTTACCTTGGGCTTGCAGCACGTGCTCGTCATGTATGCGGGCGCCATCGCCGTACCGTTGATCGTCGGACGCGCCCTCAAGTTGCCGCCCGAGCAGGTGGCGGCGCTGATCAGTGCCGACCTGTTTTGCTGCGGCCTCGTGACCCTGATCCAGTCCCTCGGGATAGGCAAGCATTTCGGCATCCGCCTGCCCGTCATGATGGGCGTCACCTTTGCCGCCGTCAGTCCCATGCTGGCCATGGCGAACAACCCGGCCCTGGGCATCACCGGCATCTTTGGCGCCGTGATCGGCGCCGGCGTCGTTTCCATGCTGATCGCTCCCTTCATCAGCCGCCTGCTGGCGCTGTTTCCGCCCGTCGTCACGGGCAGCATCATTGCCGTCATCGGCGTGTCGCTGATGCGCGTGGGCGTGAACTGGGCCATGGGCGGGCCGCCGGCCATGGCGCAGATTGCCGATCCTGCTTTCCTCAAGATGGCCGCTGCCGCCACGGCGGCCGGCCTGCCCGCGCCGGCCGGTCCCGTGCCCATGATCGCCAACCCCGGCTATGGCGCGCTGGACAACATGGGCATCGCCTTCTTCGTGCTGGCAGTCATCTTGCTGGTGGCCAAGTATGGCCGCGGTTTCCTGTCGAATATCGCGGTATTGATCGGCATCATCGCCGGCACAGCCCTGTCGTTTGCGCTGGGCAAGGCCGATTTCGCCAAGGTGGCCAGCGCCAAGGCTTTTGCCGTCGTCACGCCATTCCAGTTCGGCATGCCGACTTTCGACGTGGTTGCCATCGTTACCATGAGTCTGGTGATGATCGTCGTCATGATTGAATCACTGGGCATGTTCCTGGCCTTGGGTGAAATGACGGGCAAGCGCATCACGCAGGCCGACATCAGCCGCGGCTTGCGTGTCGATGGCCTCGGTACCCTGATCGGCGGCATCTTCAATACTTTTCCATACACCTCGTTCTCGCAGAACGTGGGCCTGGTGGGCGTGACGGGCGTACGCAGCCGCTGGGTCTGCGTGGCGGCCGGCATTATCCTGCTCGTCATGGGCGTGATCCCGAAGATCGCGCAGACGGCTGAAGCCGTGCCGGCGTTCGTGCTGGGCGGGGCAGGGCTGGTGATGTTCGGCATGGTCGCCGCCACGGGCATCCGCATCCTGGCCGGGGTCGACTACAAGAGCAACCGCAACAACCTGTTCATCGTGGCCCTGGCTATCGGCTTCGGCATGCTGCCGCTGGTGGCCGAGCAATACGCGCAGCACATGCCGAAAGCCTTGTCTCCATTGCTGCACAGCGGCATCCTGCTGGCCGCCATCGTCGCCGTGCTGCTCAATCTGTTCTTCAACGGATTGGCGTCGCAGGAAAAGGCGCAGGAGCAGGCGCGCGAGAACAGTCATGGCAGCGATTGAGGAGCCGCCCCGCTCCGTGAACGCGGATTAGCCAGGCGGCAGAATTCTCAGCACCACGCAATTGCGCCCCGCATCCTTGGCCAGGTACAGCGCGGCATCGGCCAGGCGCAGCAGGGTGTCCGGATCAGCTGCGCCCGGCGCCGACTGGACCGCGATGCCGACGCTGATCGTCACCTGCTGCGTATCCGCACTTTCATGGAAGATGCCCAGATCTGCGATGGCGCGCCGCAGCGCTTCGCCGGTCTGGCGCGCTTCATCCGCGCCGGTGTTCGGCAGCACGATCGAAAACTCTTCGCCGCCGTAGCGCGCCGTCAGGTCGCCCGCGCGCCGCATGCCGGCCGCCAGCGCCTGCGCGACCCGGGTCAGGCAGGCGTCGCCGGCCTGGTGGCCATGCCGGTCGTTGAAGCGCTTGAAGTAGTCGACATCGAGCATGATGACGGCAAGTGGCTGGCCGACGCGCGTGGCACGCGCACATTCGGCGCGCAGCACGTCGTCGAAATGGCGCCGGTTCGCCAGGCCGGTCAGGCCATCGGTGATGGACAGGGTCGCCAGCTTGCGGTTGGCGTCTTCCAGCTGCTCCGTGCGTTCGGCAACGCGCCGTTCCAGGCTGTCATGCAGCCTGGCGCTGGAGATCGAGATCATCGCCTGTGCGCCGAGCATGCGCAGGAACGCCACGCGTTCTTCCGTAAACGAGGCTTCTGCAAGCCGGTTCTCGAAGTACAGGATGCCGCCGATCTGGCCGCCGTGCCGTATCGGCAGGCACATGACGGCGCGCGGCAGGTGCAACTGCACGTACGGGTCGGCGGCAAAGCGCGAGGCGCCCGTGATGCAATCTTCGATCACCTCGGCACCGGTGCGCACGACGTAGCGCAGCAGCGACAGCGGGAACTGCGGGTCGCTGGCGGCGTTCAGGTCGAGCTGGCGCGATTGCAGGACAGTGACGCCATCGCCATCGATATTGGCCTCCAGCTGGTAGCTGCCTTCTGACAGCAGCAGCAGGCGCGCCACCTGCGCGCCGGCGTTTTCGCACACGATGGCAATGAGGCGCGTCAGCACCTTGCGCAGGCCCACCTCGTTCGACAGGATCTGCGACGCCTTCAGCAGCGACACCAGGTCGAGCGCGGAACTGCCGTGCGTGTGGGAGACAGAATGCCGTTGCGTGCTGCGGCCTTCCATCCTTGACAACAGTACGCCGTGGCGTGCCTGCAGCTGCGCCACCTTGCCCTGCGCACCCCACTGGCCGTAATGCGCGATGGCGTCCTGGATAAAGACGCCGGCCACGCGCGCATGTCCTTGGTCGAACCAGCATTCGCCGCACAGCTCATTGCCCAGCGCTTGCATATTGACGTAGCCGGCCAGGCCGGCCGCGTCGATCGCCTGCTGGTAATGGCGCGTGGCCAGTTGCAGGTCTTCCCGGTAGCGCGCCATCTCGGCCAGCACCAGCAGGTGTTTGGCGCCGCTGTTGTCCGAGCCTTGTTTGGCCCACTTGGCGAGGCTCGCCTGCAGCGTGCCGATCATGGTCAGCAGATCGCCCGCATCGGGGCGCGCAGGATGGCGCCGCAAGGCGCGGATCAGGATCAGCGCGGCGTAGAAACTGCACTCGGCAACCTTGGCCTGGCCGCGCATGATCTGGGTGACGATGCCGAGCTGGCCGGCCAGTAGCTCGGCGTCGGCGCCGTCGAACAGGTAGGCGTTGCGGATCTTCCCCTGCAAGAAGTAGGCACGGTACAGGTGCGAGTCGCCATATTGATCGAGGAAGCGCGCCTCGCTGAAGGCCCCATCATCGTAGCTGTCGTGGCGGGGCAGGAGGCCCATCAGGCATTTGATGGGCTGGACCGCGGCGGCGACGCAGCAATCGGCCATCGCCTGCTGGCCGTTGGCGCGCATCAGCGCCAGGTCGTGCTCGATATCGTGCATCAGGTGCGGCAGGTAGTCGCCGAGGATGAGTCGGTCGGTGGCGCGCACGGCCGCCACCACGCCGACCTGCACGAAATCGGCGATTTCCAGGGCCCAGCCAAACGCCTCCTCGTACAGGGCGTCGGAGCTGCGCAGCGGCTGCGTCCAGTGGTTGCTGAGCGCGCCGAACATCAGGCCCGTGAGCGTGCGCGTCTGCAGGTTGGCACGGCGCCTGGCCAGCGCCATCGCCATCGCGCCGAATTCGTAGCCGCGCGCGATGTCGCCGCTGTACAGCGCGACCATCATCGCGTAGCCGACATAGGCGACGGCGCTGAAATCGCTGTTCCCCCGCTGCATGGACAGCCGCGTCATCGACACCACCATCAGCGCGCTGAGATCCTGCTGGCCGGCGTAATAGCTGGCCATCCACAGGCCTTGCATCATCTGCATGGCGGCCACCGCGTCCGGCTCGCACATGTCGGCCGCCGCCAGCAAGGCCTCGGGCGCCTGCGCGCCAGGCTGCCGCCCGATGTCGGCGAGGATGTCGGCGAAGCGCGCCTTCATCTGCGCCACGTCGTGCGGAATGTCGATGTGCAGCAGCGCCAGGCCATCGCGTTGCACGGCGATGGCGTCGAGCAGGCGGCCCTGCAATTGATACTGGTGCGCCTGGATGGCAATGCAGCGAACCTGCAGCAAGGGGTTCAAGGTGCGGGCGCGCACCAGCGGGTAGATCGCTTCGGCGGCATCGAACTGGCCACACAGGTAGGCCGCTTCGGCCGCGCCCAGCTGCAGGTCCAGCCAGAGGTCAGCGTGCGCGTTCCATGCCTGCGCCGGCAGCAGGTCGAGACCAATGCGCGTGTGCTCCAATGTGGACTGGAACGCGGCGCAGCGCCGTGCCTTGGTGCCAGCCTGGAGATTGAGCATCGCCAGTTGCACGCGCTCGCCCGCATCGTTGATCAGCGCGCGGCCGGCGTTGAGCTGCTCGACGATTTCGAACAGTGTCTCGTCCCGACGCTCCGGCGCCGTATGCCGCAGCAGCAAGCGGCCGATGAGAAGATGGTTGGCCGTGCGCGCATCGTCGTCGGCGATCAGGTAGGCGGCCTGCTGCACACGGTCGTGCAGGAAGCGGTAACTGACGCCGCTGTTGGCCGCATCGGTGTCGCCATCGATGTATTTATAGCGTTCGTCGAGCGGCTGGATCAAGCCTGCCCTGAGCGCCGGCCACAGATCTTGCTGCGTTTTCCGGGGCGCGCGGTCCACTGCCAGCGCGAGCGTGTCGAGCGCGAAGCGGTTGCCGCAGGAGGCGGCCAGTTGCAGCAGATGCTGCGTCACCGTGGGCAGGCGGCGGATTTTTTCCAGCAGTACCTCGACCACGTTGTCGGTATATCCGGCCTGTTCTATCGCGGGCATGTCCCAGTCCCAGCAATCGTCGGCGGCCCGGTAGCGCAGCTGGCCCGTCTCATTGAGCGAAGCGAGGAACTGGTTGAGGAAAAACGGATTGCCGGCCGTCTTGCGGTAGCAAATACTGGTCAGCGGCGCGCAGTCGGGGGCCGTCACGCGCACGGTGGCCGAGACCATTTGCGCCACCTGCGGCTCGGTCAATGCGCTCAGTAACAGCGTCGACAGGCGTACGTCACGGGCCAGCAGCTTGTCGCGCAGCGCGATCAGCGGATGCGCGGCGCTCACTTCGTTGTCGCGGTATGCGCCGATGAACAGCAAGCTGCTCTTGTCGCAGGAGACCATCAGCAGTTCGATCATCCGCAAGGTGGCCGCATCGGCCCATTGCAGGTCGTCGAGGAACAGCACCAGCGGATGCCCGGCGCAGGCGAACACTTCGACGAAGCGGGGGAAGAGGCGGTCCAGGCGCACCTGTGCCTGTGCCGGCGCCGACGCGGGCACCGCGTCCGTGGGGCCGACGATCAACGCCAGTTGGGGAATCAGCTCGACCAGCATGCCGATGCCGCTGCCCAGGGCCTGGTGCAGTTTGGCGGACCACTGCCGCAGCGTTTCCTCGGGCTGGCCGAGCAGCTGGCGCACCAGTCCCTGGAATGCCTGGATCAGCGAGGCATACGGCACGTCGCGCTGGTGCTGGTCAAATTTGCCGGACAGGAAGCAGCCGCGCCGGGCGGTGATGGGCTTTTGCACTTCGTTGACGACGGCCGACTTGCCGATGCCCGAATGGCCGGCCACCAGCAGCATCTCGCACGTGCCCGCGGCGCTGCGTTCAAACGCCGCCAGCAGCACGGCGATGGCATCCTCGCGCCCGTGCAGAGTTTGCGGCACGAGAAAGCGGCCGTTGTGGTCGGACAGCTTGAGCGCCTGCGCCGGCTTTTGCGCGCGGCAGGCTTCGAGGTCGCTGCGCAAGCCCTGCAAGCTCTGGTAGCGTTGATCCGCATTTTTTTCCAGCAGCCGCTGGATGATCGGCAGCAGCTGGCCAGGCAAGTTTGCCAGCGCCGGGTGCGACCAGTCGGGACTGCGCGCAATGTGGCAATGCACGAGTTCCATCTCGTCGCGCGACTCGAACGGCGCCTGGCCGGCCAGCAGTTCGTAGAAGGTGGCGCCGAGCGCATAGAAATCGGCGCGCCAATCGATCCTCCGGTTCATGCGCCCGGTCTGCTCCGGCGCCATGTAGCGCAGCGTGCCTTCCAGTGTCTGGAGATTGACGATGCCGTGGCTTTCGTACGGCAGTTCACAGGCGATGCCGAAATCGATCAGCTGCAACAGGCGCCGCTCGCCATTCCATACCAGGTTGGAGGGATTGATGTCCTTGTGGATTACTCCCTGATGATGGACCTCTTCCAGCGCTACGCACAGTTGCAACGCGATGTCGAAAAAGTCCTCCAGCGCCAATGCAGGCTGCGACGGCGTCCTGCGCGCCGCCACCTGCGCGCACAACACCTGATCGAGCGCCTGGCCGCCAGTATCTTCGAGGACCATCGTCCAGCACCCGCCGTGCAGCTGCAGTGCCAGCGGATGCGCCACGCCAGGATGACGGCAGCGGCGCGCGATCGCATATTCGCGCTTGAATTGCGCCAGTTGCTGAAAGGAGGGAAACTGCTGATTGGGTTTCTTGACGATCAGCGCGGTGCCATCCGCAGCCCTGACGCGGTAAACCCGTGAGCGGGCACCGCTATGCAGCTGTTTGATGATCTCGTGATCGAAAAGGGAGCGCATGGGCTGGGCTTAGCAGTACACAGACGGTTGCGGGAGCCGGAAGGCGCACATTTCGGAATGTTACTTGATTGTAAGTATTATATCAGCAGGAAGGCTTGGAGTAAGCGCGAGGCACGTGGTGCGATTGGCGGTGTTGTATAAAAGTCGGCTGGGTTGCGACGGCCGCGTGCAGGGCTTCCCGCAGCCTGACCAGATGTTCCTTGCGCGCTGTGGCGATGGTTTTGACGTCCGGCACTTCCACCGCGCAGGGCGCCGGCAACTAGCCAGGTCGATCTGGGTGCGTGCGACGCTTACTTGTGTACCGGCACGGCCAGGGTGACGGCTTGGCCGGACAGGCCGGCGTTCGTGCAATGCATGATGCCGAAATCCGCGTGCGGATGCACGCGGTGGCGGAGCGATTTAGCTCTTCATCATCTTTATGAAGCCGATCAGGACAATGAAAAAGGCAATAAGGCTGATCCATCTATAGACGTTATTGGTTTTTGTAACGTTATCTAAGAGTTGATTGGCAGTTTGTGAATTCATCGCCATGGTCTTTTCGACCGAGGCTTGGGTAGCTGCATTCAACTCCTGTTCGTAGAGAGCGGAGAATTTTGGTCTATCGTCAGGCTGCAGAGTTTTGATGAGTGTCTCTATTTCGTCGCTTTGATCAAGGGCTAATTGATGAGTATTCTTCCCCGCGATGGCGGCTGCTTGTAGCGCCTCAAAGTTTTTAACAGCCAGGTTTCTGACAAATGCTCTATCTACAGCAGGAGCAATGCTGCCATCGGCGGATGGTGGCATTTCTTTTTCTAAATTCATACTTTCCTCAGCTTGCTATTGTGAAAAACCATAATGTTTACCAGCCCCTTGTCTTCCGACCACGCTTCGCCATCATGCCAACAGTGACTAGGCGTGTTCCTCGTTTCAGAGCGTAGGATAATCCTATTGAGCGGAATCAATTCAAAAACGACTTCGCCGGTGGCAACTATGCCACGTTGCCTGTATTTTTTGAAGACGGCTTTCCCCATGCCCCACTTTTTTGCGGTCAAATACTCGCCAGGTTGTGGTTACCAATCGAGAGCGATACAGGGACGTAAATCATCAGGCGGCAATGGGCGATTTTGTATCGCTCGAAGGCTTGTTCACTATTGAGAAGGAGGATTGGGCCTTGTGCATCGCCTGCTCACAATCCTTGTTGGGGAAGATCCGGGACAACATGCGAATCCGTAGTTGTGGTCCGTTGTTTGAGCAGGAAGTGGCAATAACTGAAGGGCAAGGGCCTAATTTTGTGAGGTAATGAGATCGAATTGGTCGACGAAACGCTAATCCAGTATGTTCAGGTGTGATTTGTAAGCCTATTTTTCCTGGCGCTGATGTAGCTGTTACTGGACTCCACCTAAGTAATCCTCGGAAAAGTATTGTAGATTTATGATAAACAGAACCGGATGCAATGCAAGGCGCCCAATGCTAGCAGTGGGCAAGCTAGTCGCTGCACTTTGCAGAGCCGGGTATGGAAGTCAGAAATCACAATAATTTATGGAGGGTTACTTAGGCAGCCCGTAGCGGGCGGCGACGGCGAAGCTAGGCATCCCGATGATATCGGTCGTTTTGCCATCCCACTGTCTTCCTTTCGCAATGCAGAATAAACTGAACGAATGATGTGAGAGCATGATTGACGACCCCGCATAGTTGGGCAATTGGGAGCTCCCAATGCCCGCGCAGGCCTTGCGCAATTTCAGGCTGAGCCAAAAAATTGGCAGTCAGACTCATGAAACTGACGATTCAGAAGAATCTGAGAGACGATATTGCAGTACGTTGGAGACTTTTTGCGGAACAAAACCAGTTTTGCGGAACTGGCAGGGAGGAGAGAAATAGTGATTACTATCTCTGGAGATGGCATGTGCGCTGGTGCCCGGAGCCGGAATCGAACCGGCACGCCCTTACAGGCGGGAGATTTTAAGTCTCCAGTGTCTACCAGTTTCACCATCCGGGCAGCGCGGCGAGATTCTAGCACAGGTGATGTACATCACGCCATCTTGTGCCTGAGCCATGCTGTCCCGTTTGCGCCGGACAGCATGGTTTTATCTGCGCGCCGTCAGAACGTTGCCTTGAACTGCACTCCGTACGTACGCGGTTCGTTGATGATGCCCGTCAGGTTGTCGAAATCGATCGCGCCCAGCGACTGGATCTGGTTGGTGATGTTGCGGCCATACGCGGAGACTTCGTATTTGTCCCATTTGTAGCCGACGCGCAAGCCGCCTTCGAGCAGTTCCTTGGCCTTGTATTCCTTCGCTTCATACAGGAAGAAGTTGTAGCTGGTGCGGTAGGCCCAGTCCGTGTAGGCGTAGAACTCGCCGTTGGCCAGGGGAATGCTGTATTTCAAGGTGAAGTTGGTTTGCCATTCCGGCGCGCGCGGCAGCGGGTTGCCGTCGATGTAGGCCGTGCCCTTGAACGGGCCCAGCGGGTCGGTGACGGTGCAGCCGCTGGCCGGGTTGTTTTGCGCGTTGCCGCAGCTTTGCACGAACAGCTTCTTGTCCTGGATTTCCGTGTGGTTGTAGCTGCCGCCCAGGGTCATGCTGAGCGAATCGCTGAGGTTAGCCTGGAAATCGAGTTCCACGCCACGGCCAGTGGCCTTGTCGGCGTTGATCAGCTGGTTCATGTTGACGGCGCCGCTGCCGGCCGTCAGCTGCTTGTCCTTGACCCGGTACTGGAACACGGCCAGGCTCAGGCGCGCGCGTTTGTCGAACAGGTCCTGCTTGATGCCTGCTTCGACGGACAGGGCTTTTTCGGCGCCCGCAAACGAAGGGCGGTCGGCCAGGCCGTTCAGGCGCCCCTGCATCGACGGCGCGCGGTAGCCGGTGGCGATGCGCGCGTAGGCATTCGTTTCCGGCGTGAGCACATAGGTGCCGCTCAAGTCCCAGCTGACGTTGTGCGAGGTGTCGTTCAGGTTGAAGGGGCCGGCCGTGGTCGCTTCCACGCGCTTGGCGGAAAAATCCTTCTTGTCGGTCGTGTAGCGCAGGCCGGCGCGCAGTTTCAGGGCGTCCGAGACCGTGTAGTTGAGCGAACCGAAGGCCGCGTACGACTTCGAGCTCTGGTTTTGCGTGGCGTAGGCGCTGTTTTGCGGATTGCCGGGTGCCAGGCTGTCAAAGCTGATGCTGTCGATCTGGATATCTTCCTTGAAGTAGAACAGGCCGGCTATCCATTGCAGCGGGCCGCGGGCAGACGATTCGGCGCGGAACTCCTGCGAAATCTGCTTGTGGTTGGGAATCACGTCGGCCGTTTCCACGACGAAGGGGATGAAGCCGGGGCCCATCGGCGGCGCGTACACGGCGCCATAGCCGCCGTCGACGTCGGCACGGCTGAAGAAATCGAGTTTTTCATAGCCGGTGATCGAATGCAGGGTGACGCCGGGCAAGTCCCATTTCAGGCGCATGCTGCCGCCCTTGGTTTTCAGGTGCTGGCGGTTGATGCCGTCGGTCGGGTAGTTATCGTAATCAAAGCCGTCAACCAGGTCGTTCGTGCCCTGCTTGAGGATATTGGCGCGGAACAAGGTGGCCGTGCCGTCGAGGTTGCGCGCGTGCACGTTGAACAGGGCCGTGAAGTCGCGCGTGGGCTTGACCAGTACCTGCAGGCGGGCGGCGCTGTCTTCATAGCCTTCGAAGTCACGCGTGCCGGTGGGGCGCGGGTTGTGCACGCGGTCGTCGCGGCGTTGGGTCTGGCCGGAAAAGCGCAGGGCCACGGTGTCGCTGACGGGCACGTTGAAGGCGCCTTCCAGGTTTTTCATGCCATCCTTGCCGAAGCCGCCGCTCAGGTAGCCTTCCGTCTTGAAGACGGGTTTGGCAGAATCGAACTTGATCACGCCGGCCGGCGAGTTGCGGCCGAACAAGGTGCCTTGCGGGCCGCGCAGCACCTCGACCTGGTCGACGTCAAACACGGGAAAACCTTTCAGCATGGCGTTTTCCTGCACCACGTCATCCATCACCAGGCCCACCGGTTGCGAGGCGTTCAGGTCGAAGTCGGTATTGCCCAGGCCGCGAATGTAGAAGCGGGGGAAGGTGCGGCCGTAGTCCGATTCGACGGAGACGCTGGGCGAGCGGCTGTTGAGAAAGCGGATGTCGGCGCCGCCGGCCGTCAGGGTGTCGAGCTTGTCGCCCTTCAGGGTGGCGATGGACATGGGCACGTCCTTGATGTTTTCCGCGCGCCGTTGTGCCGTCACGATCACCGTTTCCAGCTGGCCAGGTCCGGCCTGTGCCGCAGGAGCGGCAGGGGCGTCGGCGGCTGGCGCCGGGATGCTGTCCTGTGCCTGCGCCATCGCCTGCAAGGGGAAGGCGGCAGTGATTGCCAGGGCAATCAGGGTGTGGCGTACTGTGCTGGCATGCGGTGTCATCATGAAACGGCTCCTGTCGGTCAAGGTTGTTGGGGGCATGCAAGCTGGCGCTGGCCAGCTGGACGAAAAGTCATGCTAGCACGGAAAGTTTTGGTATTCATGCCATTTTCCAGTGACGGCTATTCATATTCGTTTCGACTGAATACACGAATAAAATCGTATTTGTCGTCAATATCTGGCGGGTGCATAGTGGAGTGCCGGCAGGCTTCTACGAGCGCAGAGCGGCGGGGCGTGGCGACGGGGTTTCCTGCGTGAACGCAAAGAGAGCGATGTTTTTTGCCGTGCTACCCGCTTGCGGACACTGGAAATACAACAGCTGCCGCGGATTTTTTTGGGGAGGGGCGTGTTGTTGCTGCGCGACAGGGGAGGCGCCTCCTGCGGCTATCCCCCTGTGCGTGTGATGCAGGGCATGCGAGGCCGCATGCCCATATTGGCTGAATTAAAACTCTTCCCAATCGCCGGCCGTCACGGCTTCCGCTTGTACTGAACGGTGTTTTGCCGGCGCGGCCTGGCGCTTGACGGGGCTGCTGGCTGGCGCCGGTACCAGGCGCAGCGGTTTGCGGCTGGCGCGCGCGGGCGCTGGCGCGAATGCTGCCACATGGCTGTCGTGCGTCTTGAAGATGCTCACGGTTTGCACCAGGTGGCTGGCCTGGTCGCGCAAGGATTCGGCCGCGGCCGCCGCTTCTTCCACCAGCGACGCGTTTTGTTGCGTGACGCTGTCCATCTGGGTCACCGCCTGATTGATCTGCTCGATGCCCGTGGACTGTTCCTGGCTGGCCACGGTGATTTCAGCGATGATGTTGCTGACGCGGGCGACGCTGGCGACCACCTCGGACATCGTCGTGCCCGCCTGCGCCGCCAGCCTGGAGCCCGCATCGACGCGGCTCACGGAATCGTCGATCAACGCCTTGATTTCCTTGGCCGCGCTGGCGCTGCGCTGGGCCAGACCGCGCACTTCGGTGGCGACGACGGCGAAGCCGCGGCCCTGTTCGCCGGCACGCGCCGCTTCCACGGCCGCGTTCAGGGCCAGGATGTTGGTCTGGAAGGCGATGCCGTCGATGACGCTGATGATGTCGACAATCTTGCGCGACGATTCGCTGATCAGCTCCATGGTGCCCATCACCTGGCCCACCACGGCGCCGCCCTTGCTGGCGACGTCCGAAGCGGTGGTGGCAAGCACATTGGCCTCGCGGGCATTTTCCGCATTCTTGCGCACGGTGCTGGTGAGTTCTTCCATCGAGGAAGCGGTTTCTTCCAGTGAACTGGCTTGTTGTTCCGTGCGCAGCGACAGGTCGCTATTGCCGGTGGAAATTTCCTCGGCGGCGAGGGATACCGTGTCGGAATCCTGGCGCACGGAGGACACGACCGAAGTCAGCGACTCCTGCATGCGCTGCAGCGCGGACAGCACGCTGACGCTATCGTTCGGTGCGACGCTGAGTTTACCCGTCAGGTCGCCACCGGCAAGCAGGCTGACGGCGTCGCATAGCTGCTTCGGTTCGGCGCCCAGCGCCTTGAGCAGGCTGCGCGTGATGAGCCAGCCCGCCAGGGCCGCCAGCACGATGGATAGCAAGCTGACGCCGATGAGGATATTCCTGTTGAGAATGTAGCGCTCGTTGTCTTCTTGCAGAATGACGGCGGAGCGTTGCTCCGTCAGGGCGAAATATTCATCACTGGCGGCAACGAGGGCGGCCAGCAGCGGGCGGCACTCCTCGTTCATCTTGACGATGGCCAGTTCGGTTTTCTTTTGCAGCGCCAGGTCCACGATGCCCAGTGCCACGGGGGCATAGCGTTTTTCGATGCTGTCGATCTTGGTGATGATGGTGCGCACCTCGTCCGATACTCCCGGCTGCTGTGCCAGCTGCAGCAGTTGCTGCATGTTCTTGACGACATTGGCATGCGCTTGCAAGACTTGCTTGCGTTCGATTTCCAGGTCTTCCGGCTTGGTCACGAGCACCAGGTTCCTGGCCGCCACGGCGCGCATGTCGATCGCGTCACGCACGCGGTGCGCCGTGTTGGCGCGGGCCGTGATGCCGTTGACATATTGGTCAAAGCCGGCGTTGAAGGTGGAGAAACTCCGTACGGACAGGATCGAGATGCCGATGAGTAAAAAGACCAGCAGGCCAAAAGCCAGAGTGAGCTGGGTGCGTACGGTGAATTTATCCATGATGTCTCTCCCAAAAATACGTGGTGACGATTAGAAAGGGGGCGTGCGTGGGACGGATGGCAGGCGCTTGCCTGGCAGCGGGTCGTACCCTGCGCAGTGCTTCTCTATCCAGAACACGGATTCGTGGTGTGAGGATGGCGTTACTTGAAAACTGATTTAAATAATTTATTTGTTTTATTTATGAAAATCATTTTCACACAAAAAATTCAGTAGATCAATGAGATTTTGCGTGCCAAAAAACAACTTTTTGACATGGAATACTTGTTCATGCGGGTATCGGCGTACCTTGGTGAAATGTCATTTGCCAGCGGCCGTCGCGCCATTTCCATAGCGAACTGCGCAAGCTGGCGCTGGGTGGCAGGGCGCCGCTGGCGTGGCGCTGCGAGCGGTAGGTAACGAAGGCCACATCGTCCGCCAGCAAGCGGGCATGAAAATCGCTGATGCTGCGCGGGCAAAAGTCTTCCCCTGGCAAGGCCGCCAGGGTTGCCGCGCGCGTCCACAGCGTGCCCGAGCTGCCGAATTCGACAAACTCGTCGGCCAACAGCATTGCCAGCCTGGCGCTGTCGGCGCGCACGGCCTGGCTTTGCAGCGCCGCTTCCAGCGCCTGCAGCTGCGCCACCAGATCCGTGGCGTTAGGCCGCTCCAGCCCTGTCATCAGATGGGAAACCCGCCCGCGCCCGATACATTCATGCAGGCGACCTTGTCACTGGAAAAGTACTTGATGAGTCCCAGGCCGATGGCGTAGTAGCCGTCGCTGAGCGGTGAAATGGGGCCGGTGAGCTTTTCACCGCTGACCAGGGTCACCACCCACGGCGTGGTGGCCGGTTTGCCCGCATGGTCCAGGGCGTGTTGTACCAGGTCTGACATGCTGCCTCCAAAGAAATGTAGTTGGGCAGATGATAGCAGTGCGCGGCCGTTTCAAGCGTCGGCCAGCAGATTCTTGGGCAGCGCCACCGACGTGAGTTTCCAGCTCCACAGGCCATCGCGAGTCAGGGTCAATTCACCGATATGACTTTTGCTGTGGGCGCGCTGTACCACGACGCTGTTCCACGAGGTGTAGCGCAGTTTGTAGTCGGGCTTGGTGTTGCGCTTGCGGCCGCTGATGTCGCTGACCTTGGCGAGGGGTTTTTCATAGCGGTCATTGAGTTTCATCAAGGCGACGATGCCTTCGGGCATCAGCATGGTGTCGAGCAAGGGATCGATGACGTCGGGACTGATGTCGTCAGCCACTTCCGGCGCCGAGAACAGGGCATGCAGTTGCTGCCCCAGGCTGCCGCGCAACTGGGACAGGTCGATCTGTGCAGCCAAGGCCTGGCTATCCTCGTCCATGGTCGCCGCGTGGATCTTGTCCATGGTGAAATACGGGCTGCCATAGAAGACGCCGGCCAGTGCGACCAGTACCGCTACAGCGAGAAGCATCATTCTTTTCATCGTGCAATCTCTTGGATGCCTGGCGACCCGGTGCGCCTGAAGTGTTGGCATTCTACATAATATTTCTCAAAATCAATATGGAGGTTTAGGTAAGTGTTGTTTTGGATCAAGTTTCGTCAGAGTAATTCTGGCGGCAGGGTAATGTCCGTCAGTTTCCAATCCCAGATGCCATGGCGGCGCAGCAGGAACTGGCTGGCGGCGGGGCCGGCGCCGCTGCGCCGCAGCACCACTTCATTCCACGAGCGGTACGCCATGCCGAAGTCGTGGCGCTTGCCATCCGCTCCCTGCTTGCCGTGCAGGATCAATACCGTGATGCCGGGCGGCGAGACGATGGCGTCGAGCATTTCCTTGAAATCTTCTTCGCTGGCCGTTTCGCCGGCCGCCCGTAACTGGCACGCCACGCTGGTCCGCACGGCCGGCAGGTCGGCCTGCTGCGCCAGGGTTTCCAGGCGCACGGATTTGGCCGCGATGCTGATGCGGTACATGGCGATGTAGGGGCTGACCCAGGTGAAGCCGATGGCGGCGACGGTAAAAATGATCGCGGTGGCGTACTTTCTTTTCATGGTCCGTGTTTTTGTATGAGCTGTGCCGCCGTGATTTTACCCGGCCAGCGGTGGCGGATGGTGTAGCATTCGTGCCGGCGCGGACCATCGCGCCGCAATATTGAGGACAACCATGAATATCACTATCAATCAGGTGCTGCAGTCGTATATCGACCCGCTCACCGCCAGCGAGTACGCGGCGCTCGAGCGCAGCCTGCTGGCCGAAGGCTGCCGCGATGCGCTGGTGCTGTGGAACGACGTGCTGATCGACGGGCATAACCGCTACGCCATCTGCCGCCAGCACGGCATCGAATTCAAGACCATCCAGAACACCAGCTTTACTTCGCTCGACGACGTCATGCTATGGATGATCGACAATCATTTGGCGCGCCGCAGCGTGTCGGACTTCCAGCGCGGCGTGCTGGCCCTGCGCAAGAAGGAAATCGTCGCCGCGCGCAGCCCGGCGTCCGTCAGCGCGGCTGATGCGCCCGAAGGCGAAAACGCGCCGAAGCCACCGATGAGCACGCGCGAAGAGGTGGCCAAGGCGGCGAGATTGAGCAGCAACCAGATCAGCCAGATCGAGAAGATCCAGAAGGCCGCTTCGCCGGAACTGGTGGAAGCCGTCCGTTCGGGCACGATTTCCATCAACGCGGCGGCCACCGTGGCATCCCTGCCGCCGGAAGAGCAGGTGGCGGCTGTCGCCGGTGGCAAGAAATTGCTGCGCCAGGCGGCCAAGGAAATCCGCGAACAGCGCGCCGCCACGCGTACGCCGCGCGAGCCGAAGGCGCCCCACGTGTCGCAGGATACGCCGGAGACGGGCAACGAGCCATGGGCCGAGAATGCGGCCCAGGCACCATCCGAAGCGGAGCGCCTGCGCGGCGAGATCGCCGGCTTGAAACAGCGAGTGGCGCAGCTGCAGGCGGAAAATACCGAGTTGAACCAGCGGATTGCCACCCTCATCGACGCATCCTGATTATTGGAGTAGTGCATGCCAGCTCGCCGTGCCTTGTTTGCCGCCATCGCCTGCGGCACCGTTGCCGTACCTCCCGTGCTGGCGGCGCCCGCCGTTTCTGTCACGGACATGGCCCGCTGGCAGGCGCAGGCCGCCCATGTCAGCATCGCGCGCGACACGTGGGGCGTGCCCCATGTGACGGGCAAGACGGATGCGGATGCCGTCTTTGGCCTGATGTATGCGCAGGCCGAGGACGATTTCCCGCGCGTGGAACTCAATTACATCAACGCCATGGGGCGCCTGGCGGAAGTGGAGGGCGAACGGGAGCTGTATCGCGACCTGCGCATGAAGCTCTTCATCGATCCGCTTGAGCTGCAGGCGCAGTACCGCGCCAGCCCGGCCTGGCTGCGCAAGTTGATGGATGCGTTTGCCGATGGCTTGAATTTTTACCTGGCCACGCATCCGCACGTCAAACCAAAGCTGATCGCGCATTTCGAGCCGTGGATGGCCCTGAGCTTCAGCGAGGGCAGCATCGGCGGCGATATCGAATCGGTCAACCTGGCGCAGCTCGAAGCGTTTTACGGCCAGCAGGCCAAGCCTGCATCGGTGGCGATGGCGCTGGCCAGCGTGGAAACCGGGTTGGCGTCAGGCCTGGAGCCTGAGCCGAGCGGCTCGAACGGTTTCGCCATCGCGCCCGCCATCACGAAAAATGGCCATGCACTGCTGATGATCAACCCGCATACCTCGTTCTACTTCCGTCCTGAAGTGCAGGTCACCAGCGGCGAAGGTCTGAATGCGTATGGCGCCGTCACCTGGGGCCAGTTTTTCGTCTACCAGGGTTTTAACGACCGCCTCGGCTGGATGCATACCTCGGGCGGCGGCGACGTCATCGACGAATACCTGGAAAGCATCGTCGACAAGGATGGTGCCTGGTTTTACCGCTATGACGGCGGCCTGCGCCCCTTGAAAGCCGTGCCGATTACCTTGCCATATAAACTGGCGAACGGCGGCATGGGCTCGAAAACCATCACCGTGTACTACAGCCACCACGGCCCCGTCGTGCGCGCGCAGGATGGACGCTGGGTGGCCGTGCGCCTGATGAACGAACCGTTGAAGGCCTTGACGCAGTCGTACACGCGCACCAAGGCGCGCGATTACGCGGCGTTCTACCGGACCATGGAACTGCGCACGAATTCCTCGAACAATACCGTGTACGCGGATGCGGACGGCAATATCGCCTATTTTCACGGCAATTTCATCCCCGTGCGCGACCCGCGCTTCAACTGGAAGCAGCCCGTCGACGGCAGCGATCCGGCCACGGAATGGAAAGGCTTGCATACGGTGGCGCAGACCATCACCCTGTTCAATCCGAAAAATGGCTGGATACAGAACACGAACAATTGGCCGTATTCGGCGGCCGGCGCCAACAGCCCGCGCCAGCAAGACTATCCCGCCTATATGTCCGTGTATGGCGAAAATGCGCGCGGCCTGCATGCCGTCAAGGTTTTCCAGAACAAGAAGGATTTCACGCTCGACAAGCTGATCGCCGCCTCGTATGACAGCGAACTGACGGCGTTCGAAGCGCTGCTGCCGCCGCTGTTCACGGCCTACGATGCGCTGCCGGCCGGTGACGCGCAAAAGCTGGCGCTGGCCGACAAGGTGGCTCTGCTGCGGGCCTGGGACTGGCGCTATGCGCTGACGTCCACGGCCACCTCGCTGGCCGTGTTCTGGGGCCAGGAGCTGGCCGAGCTGGCAGGCAAGCAGGCGCGCGAGCAGGGTGTGCCCGTGGTCGATTTTCTGGCAACGGACAAGGTCACGGCGACCCAGCGGCTGGTTGCCCTGGCGACGGCGGCGGACAAATTGCAGCGCGATTTCGGCAACTGGCAAACGCCGTGGGGCGAGATCAACCGCTTCCAGCGCCTGACGGGCGACGTGGTGCAGCCGTTCGACGATGCGCAACCGAGCTTGCCCGTGCCTTACGCGTCAGGTAACTGGGGTGCGCTGGCCGCGTATGGGCAAAGCAGCAAGAGCACGACCCGCAGGATTTACGGCGAACGTGGCAACAGCTTTGTCGCGGCCGTGGAATTCGGTCCGCGCATCAGGGCGAAAAGCATCCTCGCCGGTGGCCAGAGCGGCGACCCGAAGTCGCCCCACTTCAAGGACCAGGCGGCCATGTATGCGCGGGGCGAATTCAAGGAGGTGTTGTTCTATCCCGAGGACGTAAGCAGGCACCTGGAGCGCAGGTACCGGCCGGGGGAGTGAAGTTGGTGGTGCGTCGGATTACGCCCTCGCGGGCTAATCCGACCTACCTGCCACGGCATACCGTAGGTCGGATTAGCGTAGCGTAATCCGACAAGCACCGCATTAAATCGCATCAAGTTCGTAACCGTAGGTCGGATTAGCGTAGCGTAATCCGACAATCACCCCCTCAAATCGCATCCAGCGCCGTGCGCAAGTCGTGCCGCAAATCCTCGATATCCTCGATCCCCACCGACAGCCGGATCAAGCCATCGCCGATGCCCAGTTTTTCCCGCTGTTCGGCTGGGATGCTGGCATGCGTCATCAGGGCAGGGTGCTCGATCAGGCTTTCCACGCCGCCCAGGCTTTCGGCCAGGGCGAACACCTCGCAGCGCTCGAGGAAGCGGCGCGCGCCGGCCAAATCCGTATCGAGGTCGATGGAGATGATGCCGCCGAAACCATCCATCTGGCGCTGCGCCAGCGCGTGCTGAGGGTGCGAGGCCAGGCCCGGATAGAAGACTTTCTTTACTTCCTTTTGCTGCTCGAGCCAATGCGCCAGCGCCAGTGCGCTTTCGCAATGGCGCTGCATGCGGATGGCCAGGGTTTTCACGCCGCGCAACGCCAAAAAGCTGTCGAACGGGCCGGCAATCGCGCCCACGGAGTTTTGCAAAAAGCCCAGTTGCTCGCGCCATTCCGCCTGCCGCTCTTCCGCGCCGACGATGGCGATGCCGCCGATGATGTCCGAGTGGCCGTTCAAGTACTTGGTGGTCGAGTGCACGACGATATCGAAGCCATGCTCCAGCGGGCGCTGCACCAGCGGGCTGGCAAAGGTATTGTCGGCCACGGCGATGATGCTCCGTGCGCGGCAGATGTCGGCAATGGCCCGCAAGTCGGCCAGCTTCAGCATCGGGTTGGTGGGCGTTTCGACCCACACCATCTTCGTTTCCGGGCGCAGCGCGGCCAGCAGGTTTTCCGGATTCGTCAGGTCCACATACGTGAACTCGTGGCCGGCCGAGCGCCGGCGCACGCGTTCGAATAAACGGTAGGTGCCGCCATACATGTCGTCGCCGGCGACGATGTGGCTGCCCGCGTCCAGCAATTCCAGCACGGACGAGATGGCGGCCAAGCCCGAGGCGAACGCGAAGGCCGCGCTGCCCCCTTCCAGGTCAGCCACGCAGCGCTCGAGCGCCCAGCGCGTGGGATTGTGCGAGCGGCCATAGTCGAGGCCCTTGTGCACGCCGGGGCTGTCCTGCACGAAGGTGGAGGTGGCGTAAATGGGCGGCATGATGGCGCCCGTCGACGGGTCGGGCGACTGGCCGGCGTGGATGACTCGCGTGGCGAGGCGGCTCTTGCGGGTGGTTTCCTGGCTCAAGATAGTGTCCTGCGTAAGTGGTTGAGAAGGTCGAAGCGGGTGATCAGGCCATAGAAGGCGGTATCGTCGGCAACGACGGCCGTCAAGCCCCGGTCCAGGGTGGCGCGCAGGGCGGGCAAGCCGCTTGACGGCGCCAGGGTTTCGATCTGCGTCGTCATGGTGGCGCCCACCAGCGAGGCGAAATGGGCGGCGTCGCCGGAGACGTGCAGCAGCAAGTCCGATTCGTCGATGATGCCAACCAGTTTGCCGCCGTCGATGACGGGCAGCTGCGCCAGGTCGCTGGCGCGCATGCGGTTGAAGGCCGTGAGCAGGGTGTCGCCCGGCGCCACGCTGACGACGTCGCCCTCGTCGTAGCGGCGCCCGATCAGGTCGCGCAAGTCGCCCGACACGGCCCGCTGCAACAGGCCCTGGTCGCGCATCCAGCCATCGTTATAGACTTTCGACAGGTAGCGCGTGCCCGTGTCGCACACGAAGGTGACGACGCGCTTCGGCGTCGTCTGCTCGCGGCAGTATTTGAGGGCTGCGGCCAGCAGGGTGCCCGTGGACGAGCCGCCTAAAATACCTTCAGCGCGCAGCAGCGCGCGCGCGGAATCAAAACTTTCCTGGTCCGTGATGGTGTAGGCCTTGGTGACGCTGTCCATGTCGGCGATCGAGGGGATAAAATCTTCGCCGATGCCTTCCACGGCCCACGAGCCGCTCGTGTCGGCCACCTTGCCCGTGTCGATGTATTCGGTGAGGATGGAGCCTTGCGGGTCGGCCAGCACGAATTCCAGCTTGGGCTGCGCCTTGCGGAAGTAGCGGGTCAGGCCCGTCAGGGTGCCGGACGAGCCGACGCCGACGACGATGGCGTCCACGTCATGGCCGCTTTGCTCCCAGATTTCGGGCGCCGTCGTCGTTTCGTGGGCCAGCGGATTGGCGGGATTGTTGAACTGGTCGGCGAAGAAGGCACCCGGCAGTTCGCGCGCCAGGCGCGCCGCGTAATCCTGGTAGTACTCGGGATGGCCCTTGCCCACGTCCGAGCGCGTGGTGTGCACTTCCGCGCCCAGGGCTTTCAGGTGCAGCACTTTTTCCGTCGACATCTTGTCGGGCACGACGAGAATCACGCGGTAGCCCTTGATGCGGCCGATCAGGGCCAGACCGATGCCCGTATTGCCGGCCGTTGCCTCGACGATGGTGCCGCCTGGTTGCAGGCGGCCGTCCGCTTCGGCCGCTTCGATGATGGACAGGCCGATGCGGTCCTTGATGGAACCGCCGGGATTTTGCGATTCCAGTTTCAGGAACAGCTGGCACAGGCCCGTATCGAGCCTGGTGACTTCGACCAGCGGGGTGTTGCCGATCAGCTTGTATAGCGCTGGCGGCTGGGATGGGGATGGCATTCGATCATTCATGGTGGCTCCTGTCAGAGAAACAACGGCTCCGGATTGTGTCCCGAGCCGCCTTCCGTGCCGCGCAGTGTAGGCGGGTGGACGAGTGCGGCGAACGAATGTTTATATGCTTGCATATGCGCGCTTCGCATATCGGCAACAAGGTTCGCGATGCGAGTATGCGCCGTTTTTATCCCGCTTGCCGCGCCAATGGCGCGACTATTAAGCTGCCGCAAGCCCGCCATTGCGATT